>JAQCKY010000535.1 GCA_027592155.1 Pseudomonadota bacterium | reverse complement strand
CCGCCGTACCCCACAGGGTGCGGCGGCCGAAATCGTTTTGGGAGCGGTGAGGGGTGCGGCGGGTACGCCCGGCTATTTCCTGGTAAGACGGCCCCGCTCTACCGTTCCGCCCGGATCTTGTCTTCGTCGAAAATCTCGCCCATTTCAGAGGGGATGCCCTTACGGTCCATCTCTTCCAGCCAGATTTTATGATGATCCGACGGCTGCTCGTCATATTCGAGCTGGCTGCCGCCCTTTTTGATGGAGGTGTCGTTGCCGGAGGTCCATTTTTTCACTTTGGCCGCGAGCATGGGATAGCGCACCGTGCCGAACTGTACCGCCAGATAGCGTGACGGCGTGCTGCCGGTGTTGAAATGCTGGTGGAACATCTGCTCGGGCGGCGTCACGACGACGCCATGGTCCCAGTCGATCCGTACCCTCTCGTCCTCTTTTCCTTCGTACCAGAGGATGGAATAGCCCTCGCCGTCGATGGTGAAGACGTTTGTGCCGCAGGTATGGCGATGGGCCTTCTTGTAGGTGCCGGGAACGATTTGCGAGGTATGGCAACCCATCGTGCTGTCCGAAAGGACCCAGCGCAGGCTGGAGGATCCCTTGCCGCGTTCGGCCCAGCTTTTCAGGGTAAAGTTGGTGATATCGGCGACGAAATTGGTTTCCCACTGATGGCGGCCGGGCCGGATCTCGATCATTTGCCCTTCGCCCTGAAAATATCCGTTGGGGCCAAGCCGCTCGGAAAAGTCCCTATCGGTATTGAAGATAAAATCCTCGTTCCGGAACATATTGATCAGGAAGGGGAAGTTGTGGACTGTGGCGAGCCGTGCCGGTTCGGTGCCGGAGCCGTTGAAATGCTGGTATTTGGCGTTGAGCGGCACAGAGAACAACGAATTGCGTCCCCATTCGAAGGAATGCTTGTCGCCATCCGGCGTTTCGATCTGGGTCGAGCCATACCCGTCGATCACATAGACAATTTCCTCGTAGAGGTGATGGATGTCGCGGGATTTCGACCCGGGCGGTAGCTCGAAACAGAAAATGGAGTTGAAATCGTCGCGTCCCTTAAGCAGGCAGATCGCGCCGTTCATGCCGTACAGGTCCCACGGCTCGGCCTTGATCTTGGACAGGTCCATGCCGAAACCTTCAATGACGGGAACCGGCTGCTTGTCGCACCAGGCGAGAAAGGTGTCATGCAGAAAAACGGGATCGGCGGTATTCTTAACGGTGTCGTCCATTTGGTGGCAGCCTGTTTTTGAGATTATAAATCCGAACTGCACTTTATGAATCGATTGGCATGAGGTCAAACTATGGGCTTGTTTGAAATGCCGAATTTCCTGTGCCTTTTTGGCTCTATACTTGCGGTAGTCGCGGCCTTAAAAACGCGATAAAAGGACGTATAATGACTGAACCTGACATCAATAACGACATCGTCAGCGCTGGCGACAACACCGCTTGTGCGCTCGAATATGGCGATCTGCGCGACTGGCTTGCCGAGGTCGAGCGGCGCGGCGATCTGAAGATCGTCAAGGGCGCGTCGTGGGAGGCAGATGTCGGCCAGGTGGTCGAGGTCATGTGCCACGATGAAGGCACGCCGACGGTAGTTTTTGACGATGTGCAGGGCTGCCCCAAGGGGTTTCGCCTGCTGGTCAACTGGTTTACCGGCACGCGCAAGAATCTGACCCTCGGCTTTCCCTCCCAGCTTAACAAGCTGGAGCTCAGCCAGTCCTATCATAGCCATACCAAGAACCTGGCGCCGATCCCGCATCAGATCGTCGAGGACGGCCCGGTGTTCGAGAACATCCTCGAAGGCGACGATATCGATGTCACTAAATTCCCGTCGCCCTTGTGGAACCCGGAAGATGGCGGGCGCTATATCGGCACCGGCTGTTTCAACATTACCCGCGATCCCGACAATGGCTGGATCAATTGCGGCACCTACCGGGTGATGGTGCATGACGAAAAGCGCGTCGGTCTTTACATCTCTCCGGGCAAGCATGGCCGCATCCATCGCGACAAATACATGGCGAAGGGCGAGCCGATGCCGGTCTGCATCGTCATTGGCTCGGACCCGCTGTCCTTTCTGACGTCCTCGACCGAAGCGCCCGAAGGCATGTGCGAGCTGGACATGATGGGCGCCTATCGCGGTGAAGCGATCCAGTGCGTCACCGGCAAACATACCGGGCTGCCGTTCCCGGCCAATTCGGAAATCGTCATCGAAGGCTTTATCCATCCCGGCAATACCATGCGGGAAGGGCCGTTTGGCGAATGGCTGGGGTACCAGGGCGGCGAAATGGAAGCCGAGCCCTGGGTCGACATTCTGGCGGTCTATCACCGCAACGATCCGATCATGCTGGGCGCAGCCCATATCCGCATGCCCTATGAATATGCGCGATACCGCGCCATCAGCCGCTCGGCGGTGCTCAAGGAAAATATCGCCCGTGCCGGCGTGCCCGACGTTACCGAAGTCTGGGCCCATGAGGTCGGCGGCTCGCGCCTGTTTCTGGCAGTTGGCATCAAGCAGCGCTATCCCGGTCATGCGACCCAGGCGGGCCAGATCGCGGCGACCTGCCATGCCGGGGCCTATCTGGGCCGGCTTGTGGTCGTGGTCGATGACGACGTCGATGTGTCCGACCTGGAAGAGGTGATCTGGGCGGTATGCACGCGCTGCGATCCGGCGACCGGTATCGATATCATCCACAATATGTGGTCGTCCGCGCTCGATCCGGTGATCTCGCCGGAAGACCGCAAGGCCGGCAAGCTGGTCAATAGCCGCGCCATTATCAATGCCTGCCGTCCGTTCCACTGGAAGGATGAGTTTCAGAAGGTCAACGCCCCGACGCCGGAAGCGCGCCGTGAGGCATGGGAAAAATGGGGCCATCTGCGCGACTAGCAGGCCCCGGTAACAAC
>JAQCKY010000534.1 GCA_027592155.1 Pseudomonadota bacterium | reverse complement strand
ACCTTTGTAACGTACCTGCCGATATTTCTCCGTGACACCTTCGCCGCAAATGATTTTATGATCGGTATTATTGTCGGTGCCCGCGTTGTCTCCGGCGCAATCGTCGGGTGGCAATACGGCCGGATCTCGGGGCGCTTTTCCGCCCGGCCCTTGCTCAGCTTCGCCTATCTTTTGATGGCCGGCGGAATGGCCTTGGTGCCGATCCTCCCCAGTGCGACCTCAATGATCTTGATATCCCTTATCTACGGTGCCTCGTTTGCCATCATCCGCCCCGCCATGCAGGTTTCCTTGCTCGAGGCCGCGCCCGAGCATTTGCGTTCCTCCTTTGCCGCCGCCCACGGCCTTGCACTGCGCATCGCCCAAACAATTGCCCCGGTGCTGGCCGGGCTTTTGCTGTTGGTTGGCGATCTCGACGACATCTATTGGGCCGGGTCCGTTTGTTGCCTGCTACTGCTGCTTGTGTTGTTGACGGCAAAGCAATGGAACAGCTCAGCCGAAGGCCGGGTTGAAGATAAGAGTTAGTCTCAATAGACAGCGAACAATCTCAAGAATTTCATGGCGGTAACCCCTGAATTGTGCAAACTATTGCTCGGGTATCGAACACTTGACCTGGGTCAGGGATTTCCCGCCCGGTCGGTTTAACATTTGTTTATTTATGAACCAAATTTGGGAGGATTCATGAAACGCCTAATTCTTAGTTCTGTTGCCGCCGCCGCGATTGTCGCCGGCTTCTCACCTGCTCCTGCTCAGTCGCAGGAAGTCACCTTGCGGATGATGACATTCGTTCCGCCCGTCGCGAACCCGCCGAAGTCATTTCTAATTCCTTGGGCGAAGAAGGTTGAAGAGGCTTCGAAAGGCCGCATCAAAATTCAGCCGTTCTGGGCGATGGCCTTAGGTGGCAAGGCGCCACAGCTCCTCGACCAGATCAAGGACGGGGTTATCGACATCGGTTGGACATTGCCGGGCTTTACGCCGGGCCGCATGCCGAGGGTTGAACCCTTCGAAATGCCGTTCGTGCACAAAGATCCGCTGTCCTCGACCCTCGCTTTGCAGGACTACCAAGCAAAGTATCTTGCCGAAGAACTGAAGGACTATCATCCGCTGCTGCTGCACGTGCATGCCGGTTTCCTGTTCCAGAGCAAGACACCGATCACCAAGATGAGCGATCTCAAAGGCCTGAAAATCCGTGCCGCGTCGCGGGGGGGTGTCTGGATGCTGGAGGCCCTCGGCGCCACCGGAATCGGTGCGCCCCTGAACCAGATTCCGCCGATGCTTTCGAAAGGCGTTATTAGCGCCGTGTTACTGCCATACGAAATCGCGCCGGCCGTGAAGACCCAGGACCTGGTCAGCCATTTCTCGATCCTCTCCGGTGCGCAGCCGCGTCTCGGGACCAACGTTTTCACCTTCTTGATGAACAAAAACAGCTACAACAAACTGCCGCCGGACCTCAAAAAGGTTATCGACGACCATTCGGGTAGCAGCATCGCGAAGTGGGCCGGTGAAAACTGGGCCGCCATTGAAGAACCCGGTCTCAAGGTCGTGCAATCGAAAAAGAAGAATAAGTTCCACACGATTTCAGCTGAGGAAACCGCCAAGATCAAAGAGGCGGGAGCACAACCGGTCTATGATCGTTGGTTCGCTGAAATGAAAAAGATCGGCGTGGACGGACCTGCCCTGCTGGGTGATGCCCGTGCCATGATCGATAAGTACTCGAAGTAAGCCATAACCTACTTCTCAGGAAATGGTTGAAGAAAGCACATCCGGAACCCGGCCCACCGATTTGGTGGGCCGGGTACTTTACGATACGTCCCGGATGCTGGCGATCGCGGGGGGCGTGTTTCTGACGATCATTGCCATGATGACGACGGTCAGCATCGTTGGACGTAAATTCTTCGATGCCCCAATTCCCGGTGATTTCGAGCTCGTCGCGATTGGCAGCGGCATTTGCGTTTTTGCCTTTTTGCCCTGGTGCCAGATGGTACGCGGCAATGTGCTTGTTGATTTTTTCATGAGCAAGGCACCGGTGCGGGCGAAGACATTTTTCGATACCGTTGGTGCGCTCATCTATTTAGCGATCGCATCCGTCATAACCTGGCGTATGATCGAGGGCGGGTTCGATATGTATAATGTGTCGGAACGCTCGATGACGATTAATTTTCCCCGCTGGACGACCTTTCCAATCTCCATTCTCTTTCTCTTCCTCCTCCTCGCGGTCACCGTCTATACGATCCACCGATCGATTGCGGAGACCCGCGAAGGCCGCTATTTCGATGAAGATGCGGCAGGTCACTAATCCATGAGCGGATTTACGATCGGTCTCATCGGTTTTGTTTCACTGCTTGGGTTGCTCGCGGTCCGAGTCCCAATCGGCATATCGATGCTGGCGGTCGGAACGGTCGGTTACATATCGATTGCCGGCGTGTCGCCGCTCTTGAGCTTCTTCAAAACCCATACCTATTGGACCTTCACCAGTAACGATTTATCGGTCGTGCCCTTTTTCCTCTTGATGGGACAGTTCGCCTCCAAGGCCGGGTTGAGCCAGGCGCTGTTTCGCGCCGCCAATGTCTGGTTGGGCCATCGGCGGGGCGGCATTGCGATGGCCGCTGTCGGCGGCTGCGCGGGTTTTGGCTCGATTTCGGGCTCATCCTTGGCGACGGCCGCGATCATGGGGCAGGTCGCGCTGCCCGAATTGCGCCGCTATAACTACGCCGGTTCTCTGGCGACCGGGTGTCTCGCCGCGGGCGGTACCTTGGGTATCCTCATTCCGCCCTCCATCGTGCTGATCATCTATGCGGTCATGGTTGAGGCGAACGTGGCAACCTTGTTCCAGGCCGCATTCCTTCCCGGCATCCTGGCGGCGCTCGGTTACATGCTGGCGATTGCAATCGTCGTGCGGA
>JAQCKY010000533.1 GCA_027592155.1 Pseudomonadota bacterium | reverse complement strand
CTTAACAATATCTTTGGGTTCCTGGTATCCCGGCACCGAGGCTTTCCTCAGATAGGCGACCAGCGTCCGGCCGGTTCCGCCGATAAATTCAAATTCCTGATATTTCGCCCTGACCCCGGGGCTCTTAATAAGCTGCCCGATCATCGCGACAGGGCCCCAATAGATCGTTAACCCATCGGGTCTGGCCTTTTCATAGATAAAATTCTGAGCCTTCACCCCGCCGCCGCCGGGCATGTTTTTGACGACGATTGTCGGCTTACCCGGAATATGCTTTTCCCAAAATGGCGCAAAACTTCTGGCAGCGGAGGTAACCCCGCTGCCTGCACCGTAACCGATAAGCAGCGTGATATTTTTTCCGGCGTAAGTCTGGGCTTGAGTGGGCATCATTCCGGCAAAGACCGCCGTAACGGCCAATGACAGAACCGAAACAAACCGATTAGTAGTCAACATTGCGTTTCCTTCCTTGATGATATCGATCGGCCGCTTTGGAACAGCGGCTCTTTTATCGGTCGAATATTTCTAGCCGAGATATATCACCCCTCAAAGGCGATTCTGCGATAAGTGCCCGGTAAGTTTACCGACCTGCCCGCCTTGAAAAATACTCCCAAGCCCGAGAGAAACCGACTTGCTCGCCTTCCCGGCCGCGGCGCGCATCGATCTCGCCTTGATGAAGGTATTTGACCTCTCCGCCGAGCTTTAGCCCATCCATGAGAATCTGCGCGTTCACCTGTAGGTAGATGGATGTCAGCACCACATCCTCCAACCCATAACCAGCGACGGTGCAGCCATGTCCCCGCATCAACACGCATTTGCCATCTCCGAGGGTCGCGGCTAAATCACGGCCCTGCTCCATTGTCGAGACCAGCAATGTGGTTTCCTCACCGAATTTGTCGGCGATATCCCAGACGGGTATTTCATCGCCGATACGGGCCGCGACGTGCATCACAGGCTTCAGGGGCGTTTCCGAAATCGTAAAGGGCACAACGGCATAGGCGTGGTTATGAACGACCGCATTTACATCGGGGCGCGTCTCATAGATGGCGCCGTGGATCGGCCGTTCCATATAAAGCGTCCTGCCTTTAGCATCGATCGGTGTGCCGTCGAGTTCATATTCCAGAATATCCTCGGGCTCGACCAATTCGGGGCTTCGGGACCAAGCAAGGAGATATCGATTTGGATTATCCGGATGACGGACGCTGACATGCCCATAAGCGTCGCAGACATTTTCATGGGCGACGATACGGTTCGCGGTGACGAGGCTATCGATGACGCTGCTGAGATCTGACATGCGGCTTCCCTTAGATACTTTGCCATAATGAGTTTGGGAAATCGTAACGGATTTCACCGATATGACCATCCGAAATCCAGGTGTGGACCCATGCCATCGAAGCGGCCAGAATGCGGCCGCCTGCCGACCACAGGTAACGGCAACCTCTAACGGCCAGACAACAAACATATGCGCAATCTATTCGTCGGACTGATGATCGGACTTGTTGGCGGGGTAATTCTCGCCGCAGCGGTTCCGACTGCCATTCGTGACCTGCCCAAATCCGGTCCGTTAACCCCGGCGGTGGAGAAAGAAGCCGAAGCACCCCCGCGACAAATTCAATGGCGGCTGGCCAGTGCCTTCGGCAGTGACGTCAAAGGCATGGGCGACGTCGCCAAGCGGACGACCGAGATTCTCCGCCAGATCAGTGATGGTGACGTTTCGCTGTCGTTCGAGGAACCCGGATCTTTGGTTCCTACCTTGGACCTTTTCGACGCGGTTTCGTCGGGCACGGTGGAGGCTGCTTTTGCCAGCCCCGCATATTGGGGTGAAAAGGAATCCGTCCTCCCCCTCTTTGGCGGTGTCCCCTTCGGCCCAGGCCCCGGGGAATTTATCGCCTGGTTCCGGTTCGGGAACGGCGGGAAACATTACCGCGCCGCCTATAAGCGCCGCAACATATATGGCCTCGCCTGCGGCATTGTCCCCGCGGGAGGCGGTGGCTGGTTCCGCTCACCGGTAAAGGAAATCACGGAATTAAAGGGAATGCGCATCGCCGCCGTCGGCCTTGGCGCGAAAGTCTTGAAGGCAAGTGGCGCCGTCGTGGTGCCCTTGGCCGCAGCGGACTTACCGGTCGCCCTCAAGCGGGGCACCATCGATGGTGTGACTTTCTCAACGCCGGAATCAGATGGCTCCCTCGGGTTCTCGGCACACGCCAAGCACCTCTACTTTCCCGCCTGGTCTCAACAATCGGCATTGCTCGATATGATTATCCATCTCCCGCGATGGGATGCCTTGAGCGACCGTCAACGGGGATTAATCGAAACCGTCTGTGCCGCAAATATCGCAAGAGGTCTCGCCGAAGGAGAAGGCCGCCAGTTTGAGACGCTAAAAGGGTTTGTGCTGGCCGGCGTGAATGTCGAACGGTTGCCGGAAGACTTCATCAGCACCCTTGAAACAACCTGGGACAGAATTGCCCGGGACGAGGCGAGGGGCGACCGAAATTTTGAGAAGGCATGGCGATCACTTCTCACCTTTCGCGAAAATCATTTGATCTGGCAGGAATTGGAAGACGTCCCTAAATAGAGCGTCAGTTAATAGTGAATCGGGATGACCTCACAGTTCTTTTAGTTGCGCCTCGAAGACGTCATCGGTATTAGACCGAGCGTCGAAGAGAGTAATTCCGCCTCCCATAAATGGAACCGCCCAAGATGATTTTTCGCCTGTTTTTAATTACTGCTGTAACGATGATCGGTGTCACCACCGGTGGTTACGCCAACGCCGCCGGGGACGTCGGCAAGGGTAAGACCGTTTTCAATAAATGCCGCGCCTGCCATTCCGCACTTCCGAAAAAGCACGGAGTCGGTCCCTCCTTGTTCGGTATCGTCGGCCGCAAAGCCGGCAGCGAAGCCGGGT
>JAQCKY010000532.1 GCA_027592155.1 Pseudomonadota bacterium | reverse complement strand
TTGCTTATTGAATTCCCATTCGAGCTTCAGGGTTTCCAGGCCGAGTTCATCGAAGAACTCAGTGGTGAGGCTGGTGCCGTGTGCATCGTTGAGACCTTCGATGATGACATCCCGGCTGACATCGGTGACCGAGCGCCCAAAAAGGCAAATCCCAAGAGAATCGGCGGCCGCGCAGTTGGTCTGAATCCCCAGGCTGGCTTCCGCCAACTCGAGCGTCGTCTTGTCCTTGCAGACGAAGGTCGGAATGTTGCCCGTTGTATGATCCGCGCCCTGCGCCGTCACCATCATCGAAATCCCCGTGACCTCGATCTCGCGGGGATCATAGGCGCTGATGCCCTGTTTCTTGACAACGGGAATGCGGGCAACTCCATAATGTTCGCCGACACGAGCCGTGCCCTGAGCCAAAATTTTGCCGCGCTCATTACCGACCCGCATGTCTTCCATGACGTCAATCATGAATTGAACATCACCGAAGTCGCCCTCGTCGGTCTCCATCATCACGCCGATCGCCGCACCGACTTGGATCGTGTCGACGCCCAGGTCATTGGCAATATAGTTGACGGTAGCGACGTCATCGGGATGCTCAAGGCCGCAATTACTACCCATCAGGCCGATGGTTTCGTACTCCATCGGCGAGACCATTTCTTCGCCCTTTTCGTTTACATAAATATTGCTGCATTGGATCTGACAACCCGGCATGCAGGCATGGGCCGGTTCACCGCCCCGCTCCATGTTCAGTTCGCGAATATACTGCCCACCGAGCTTAAAAGGGGCGTCCCGGTCGCTGTGAATTTGGCCGCTGCTGAAATTCCGCGTCGGCAACCCGCCGACCTTATTGGTGAAATCGGCGACCATGGCGGTACCGTATTTGGTAAAGTTTTCAATCGCCGCGTCTTCATTTAGGCGTTTACCGTACTCCTTGACCGTTCCCATGACCTTCTTGCGATCATGGAAGGTCGGCATCTTATCGCGATCGACAACGATGGCCTTAACCTTCTTGACACCCATCACCGCGCCGACACCGCCGCGTGCCGCGATTCGCACCGGACGGCCTTCAGGGTCGGTAAAGCCGATACCCGCAACCAAGCCTTTGTACTCGCCGACCGGACCACACAGGCCGAGGCTGACCTTTTGGCCGTATTTTTCGAACAACATTTCACCGGCTTCGATATTGCCTTTGCCCATGAAAGGCTCGGCTGTATCGAAAGAAAATGTTCCATCTTTCTTGATGTGAATCACAACCCAATCCGGAGACTCGCCATAGAGCGTGAAGCCGGAAATTTCGAGCTGCCCCATCGCATAGGCAAAGGTCCCACCCGCGTTGGCTTCCTTGATGCCCCCGGTCAGCGGGCTTTTGCAGCCGACGCTCAGGCGGTTGGCGTTCGAGAAGTTGGTCCCCGCAAAGGGCCCTGCGGAAAAGATCAGCGGATTTTCCGGCGACAGCGGATCGACCTTCGCAATTCCCTGTTCCAGGAGCGTCTTGGCAATGAAATTTCGGCCCACCCGAATGACTTCTTCGCCGTTAAGTTCGTCCGTCGTAATGGTTTGGTCACCGAGCTGGATGTGATGGTATTTGCGCATGTCGAGGATACCTTACGTCAATTAGACACTGTCTAAGTCTCAAGCAGGTCAATCTGCCCGACCACGGATTTCGGCTATATTGCCGCGTTAGAACGATTCAATCCACCTCTTTCGAAAACGCCTCAGCGCCAGATCGAATCGCGCCAGCGATAGGCGATCAACACCGTTAACACGATCCCAACGCAGCAGTAAGTCAGGACCGTACCGAGGAAACCGAACGAAGCGATCAGGAAACCCGATGCCAGCAGACCGATTGGCAATCCGTAAACAGCCAGCATCCGGACTCCCATCACCCGCGCCCGGAACTGATCGGTCACGGTGTTCAGCATCGCAACCGACATCGTCGTCATGGAGGCGCCGTGGAACACCCCAACGAGAATCAGCATCAAAAATCCAGCATATTTGGTCTCGAAAAACGCAAAAATGATCAGCGCGACATACCAGCAGACCAGGGTGATCACCATAAACCGCGCGGGGTTTTTAGGCCCCCCCGTTGCCGCAAGGACGATAGATGATGCCAACGCCCCCATCGAAAATGCTGCCGCAAGATGTCCCAGCCCGACCGAATCGATCTGATAGATGTCCTTGGCGATGAACGGCAATAAACCGTGGGAAACCGGGAAAGCCGTCATATTGGCGAGAAAAGCGAGATACATCATCGCCAGCACATTCGGCGTATTCCAGACATACAGCATGCCGTCTTTGAGATCGCGCAGGCCCGAATTCCGAATTACCGGCGCCACAGTCTCCGCGGGTTGGACCGTTTGATTGGGGAAATTCACCTTCGAGACACCGAGGGTGAAGAAAAAGCTCGCGATATAAAAACAACTGACGATGATGTAGCTGTTGCCGATCCCAATCGCCTGAAACAAAACCCCACCGGCAAGCGCCCCGGCGATGCGGGCGGTATCCATCGTTGTACGCGATAAACTCAGTGCGCTCACCAGACGATCACCGGTGATCGTATCGCCGATCAGGGCGTTCCGAAGAGCCGTGTCCGATGGCCGAACCATCCCGGTCAGCAACGCAATGACGAACACGAGAACCGGCGTCAGACTATCAGTTAGCCCCAGAACCATAAGGGTGAATGCCAGAAACGCGTAAAAGGCGCGCATCGCGCAGAGCATGGTACGGCGCCCGAAGCGGTCCCCCATGACACCAAAGATCGGCGAAACCAAGGTGCCGAGAAACTGCAGCGATCCAAACATCGTCAGGAGAATGACGGATTGAGTCTCGACCAAGATGAACCAGCCGAGAATGAGGATTTCCATCTCGAAGGCCCATGACGTGAGCAGGTCACTCGGCCACTGGAATCGATAACTCC
>JAQCKY010000531.1 GCA_027592155.1 Pseudomonadota bacterium | reverse complement strand
CGATGTCGCCAAATTCCTGCCGGGCCCGCGATTCGGTATACCCCACCGTGCCGATCGGCGGCTGACTGAAAACGGCCGAGGGAACGTTTTCGTAATCGACCGTAATCGGATTGTCGTTAAACAGCGTTTCCGAGACCGCCGCGCCTTCCTGGATCGCCACTGGGGTAAGCTGGATGCGATCGGTTACATCGCCGACGGCATAGATGTTGGGAACTGAGGTCCGGTTCCACTCATCCACTTTGATCGCGCCCTTTTCCGTGAGATCGACACCGGCTTCCTCGAGACCAAGGCCCGCGGTATTGGGTGCACGCCCGGTCGCATACATGACCAAGTCGGTTTCGATGGTCTCCCCCTCGCCGCCCTCGACCCGGAGGCTAAAGCCGTCCTCGGTCTTCTCGATGGATTGGACAACGGTTTCGCATCGAATATTGATCCCCTTCTTGCGCATTTCGGCATCGAGATGAAACCGCACATCCTCGTCAAAGCCGCGCAATACCGTATCTGCCCGCAAGACTTCGGTGACCTCAACCCCAAGACCGGCGAAAATACCGGCGAACTCGACGGCGATATAACCGCCACCGACGATTACCATGCGTTTCGGCAGATGCTTGAGCTCCAGGGCTTGATTTGAATCGATGACATGTTCAATGCCCGGGATATCGGGCATCGACGGCCAGCCGCCGACCGCGACCAAGATGTTCTCGGAGGTAAAAGTCTTGCCGGCAACCTCGACCGTATGCGGATCGACCAGGACGCCCCGGCCTTCCAGCAGGTCCACCTTGTTATCCCGCAGGATGCGTAAATAGATGCCGTTGAGGCGGTCCAGCTCGGTATTTTTATTGTCGATCAGCCGCGCCATGTCGAAGCTGACGCCGCTGACATCCCAGCCGTAATTCTTCGCATCCTCGAAATACTCATGATAATGCGCCCCGTAGATCATCAGCTTCTTAGGGATACAGCCGCGCAGCACGCAGGTGCCGCCGACCCGGTCTTCCTCGACCACGGCGGAACGGGCACCGTAGCCGCCGGCCAGCCGGGAGGCGCGCACGCCGCCGGAGCCGGCGCCGATGGTGATCATGTCGTAATCATATTGAGCCATTTTTGAGAACCTTCGAGACGCTGGGTGTTATCGATTTTCCGGCGATTGAGCCAGAATCCCCGGCCAAAGTCCATGGCCGGGGTTGGCTCAGATATAGAGAAGAGGCTACTTTTTGGCCGCCGCCGCCGTAACGCCTTTAAGCACGGTCGACATCGTCATGAACGCTTTTGCACGGTCCGTAATGCCGTGACGTTTGGCGAGGAACGCCGGATCGTTATAAGCCAGCCACACTTTGCCGTCCGCGTCTTGCCAGGCGAGTGCCTTCAGCGGCAGATCGATGCCGATGGTCGGATCGCTTTGCATCAGCGGCGTTCCCAATTTAGGATTGCCGAAAACCAGCACCTGGGACGGAAGCATCGTCGCGCCGATCCGTTTCGCGGCGGCGGCGTGATCGACGCGGGTTACCACCGTGATCCCCTTTTCTTTCAGGATCGCCGAAAGCCGGTCGATCGTCTTGGTTACGTCATGGGCACTTTGCTGAACGATCATATCCTTACCGGCAACATTTTGCGCCAAACTGGCCGGGGCAAGCGAAAGCGAGATAAGAACAGCCGCAACGGCGGCCAGGCAGAGCTTAACCATCTATTTCTCCATAATAAATTCTGAGCAACGTCCGCGGCAGTCTATGGACCGAATATGTTATTTCAACGGCACATCAGTCCCGGTAACGGCTTCGTGAGAGGGAGGGGCCGCGCCCTATCCATCCACGACGCCGAACAGCGTCCAAAACGCTTTGTCCGTCGTGGTGCCCAGCAGCACCTTGGCGCATTCCTGAACCAGCTCGTCGGCCATCAGGATATGCTGGGTGCCGGTATGGATGTCGCGGTAGCAGCGTTGCAACACGCTGGGCCGGATCGCCACACCCCGAGCCGCCTTATGGGCGAAGGTCGAGTTCTCGGAAATCACGTCGTGCAAATGGCGCATGGCGAGGCGGATCATGGCCAGTTGTTCGAGATTGCCGGTCTCACCCGCGGCGTAGCTGTCGCAAAGGCTGTTCCAGGACTCATAAACCAGCGCGCGGGCGGCGCGGTATTTAGCCTCGGCCTCGGCGAACTTCTGGCGAAAGGTCGGGCTTGCATGCATTTCGCCAAAGAGATCGGCGCGGTGATGGGACCTCGCCGCCAATTCATCCAGCACCCGCCGGCCGACACCCAAAGCCCAACTCGTATGGCCCCAGGTGGTCGAAACCACGAGCCCGTCGCTATATTGGATGCCGCCCCGCTGCTGCGGCGGATTGTCGAACAGGTAGCAAAATTCATCCGGCACAAAGAGGTCGTCGCCGATAAGCGCGTAGTCGTAACTACCGCTGCCGCGAAGGCCGTGGGCGTCCCAATTGCCGGTCAGTTTTATGCTGTCCCGGGGATGGTGGCACAGCACCACCACGGGATGGCCGTCGGCGTCCATCTGCATTTCATCGCCGTCCATCACAAAACAGCCGGTATGGATCCATTCCGCATGGGTGATCCCGGAGCCATAGCTCCAGGTACCGCTGATTTGATAGCCACCCTCGACCGGCCGGGCATATCCTCGGGGCACGCCGTGACCGGCGATGGTCACATCGGGGCCATTCCCGAAGACCGGTTCGACGCCGTCATCGGGCACGAAGGCGCCGTAGGATGCGGTCATCACCCCTTGAACCATCAGGCACCAACCGGC
Organism: Pseudomonadota bacterium; assembly: GCA_027592155.1. Taxonomy (GTDB): domain Bacteria; phylum Pseudomonadota; class Alphaproteobacteria; order Rhodospirillales; family UBA2165; genus JAQCKY01. The sequence continues at coordinate 153 of JAQCKY010000531.1, read as the reverse complement.
GGCACCATCCGCGTGGCTCATTTTCTCGACCAGCTTCATGCCATCGACCCAAGACAGCTCCGGCCCGCCCAGGGCTTCGGGCACCATAAAGGCGTAGAGCCCCGTCTTGCGATAGGCATCGATCAGCTTGTCGGTGAGGTGAAATTGGCGCTC
>JAQCKY010000530.1 GCA_027592155.1 Pseudomonadota bacterium | reverse complement strand
GCCGTGGCCAAGACAATGTCCGAAGAGCAGTACGCGCAGGAGTTTGAATGTTCTTTCGACGCCGCAATAACGGGATCCTACTTTTCCAAGGCTCTTCGGGATGCAGAAAAACAAAGCAGAATTGGCCGCTTCCCATGGGAGCCCCTTCGGCCCGTTCATACGGCGTGGGATCTCGGCATTAGCGACTCCACAGCGGTTTGGTTCTTTCAAGAAGGGGAATTGGGCCGACGCTATATCGATTATTACGAGGCAGCCGGGGAAGGTTTGCTGCACTATGCAAAGCTCCTGTCGAGCAAGCCGTATGTATACGGTGAGCATCTGCAGCCACACGACGTGATGGTGCGCGAACTGGGAAGCGGAAAGTCCCGTTTGGAGATGTTACGCGAGCTTGGCATTCGGTGTCGGGTCGCGCCCAGACTATCGGTGCAGGACGGAATCGAAGCGTCTAGGGTCTGCCTGCTAACCAGCACGTTCGACGCGGAGGCTTGTAAGTCCGGCCTCGCCGCACTTCGACAGTACCGGCGTTCGTACGATCCTGCGCGGCGCGATTTCAGCGACAGACCCTTGCACGACTGGACCAGCCATGCGGCGGACGCATTCCGGATTTCCGCCGTGAGCAGGGTTGCGGACGGGCGTGAAAACTTAAGATTGGTTGCGAGGACCGGGAAGACGGAGATGGGTGAGCATGCGGTGATAGGCCAAGATGCCGAGTTCGATTGAGCTGAGGAAGGCGGGTTATGCCGAGATGGTATATGTCGCGCGCAACATGCGCCCGCTGGACCGGCGGGAACTGTATGCGTTCGATCCATCGGAAAACCCTGAAAACTTGGCCAGAGAACAGAGCCGGTTTGACCGATTTCATTGGGTGGCCTGTATTGGGTGGCGTCCGGTGACCATCGTCAGTGCGATCGAAAGGTCTCCCACGCTCTGGCACGTAGGCATGTACTCCACACCGGACTGGCCGAAAGTCGCCCTGAACTGCACCTTGTTCTTTCGCCAGGTCATTTATCCCACCCTTGAAGAACTGGGATGTAATCGCGCCGAATGTCGATCCTATATCGAACACGAAGAAGCGCATCGATGGCTTGCTTTATTGGGGGCCGAACGAGAGTGCGTGATGCACGATATTGGGTATAGGCGGGATTCCTATGTTCAATTTTCTTGGACAAGATCGGGCTTGGAGCGCAAAAAGAGATTGACAAAATGTCTCTAAATTGATACGATGTGTTATCGTTAAAGAGTCTAAGGGCATCAAGCGAGATGCGAGCCTAGACTCTGTCTCATCTTCCTGTGTCAGCCCGATTTGCCGTCTCGCCTGTCTCGGGACGGAGGAGCTCGCACAATCGGCATGAGAGCGACATCGTTCTTTGGGAGAACATAAAGAGAATGATCCCCCCGAGTCGGATGAGCTTGTTCCCTAAAAATATTCTTTTAGTTCTAAAAATGTTCCAAAATGCTACGCTGTTTATTTAGACAAAATGTATTCAAGTTCGAATACGTTTAACTGAATTCATGGTCATTCGCCAAATGAAACTCCAATGAGAGTTCGCGTGAACTGAAATTCGGGTTGTCACAACTTCAACATGACTAAGTGTGTTTCAAGTAAAGAAAATATGTTTCGACATCAAAATTAACTGCGTCGCCAGACTCGATCTTCTAGCAACCCCAAACGTATCATAATAAAGGGAAATCAAAGATGTGCCTCGCTCCTTCGCCGCCACCGCCACCTCCGCCACCGCCACCTCCGCCCGAGCCCGAGGATTCTGGCGTTCAGGATGCCGCCCGTGACGAACGGCGCAGGCAGCGGCTCGTGGCAGGCCGCGAATCGACAATCCTAACATCGGGATTGGGCGCCGCCGGCAGCGTGCCCACTCAGCGTAAGACGTTACTTGGTCAATAGTCGAAGGAGAAGTTCTATGCTCGACGTGCAGGACCTGATTACGCGTTTCGAGAGATTGCGCGCGGATAGAGCAGTCTGGGACTCCCATTGGCAGGAAACCGCAGAACGGGTCCTGCCACGCGCCGCGGAATTCACCGCCCGCAGCCAGAAAGGGGCCAAGCGAAGCCAGAAGATCTTCGATTCCACCGCGCAGCTCGCTCTTGAACGTTTTGCATCTGCGATGGAAAGCCTGCTGACGCCACGATCCTCTCGATGGCACGCCCTCAAGGTCTCATTGCCCGAACTCGATCGCATCGATGCGGTGAGAAGGTATTTTGAAGCGGTCGAAGACGTTCTTTTTTTGCAACGGTATGCGACGTCTGCAAACTTCGCCTCGCAACAGTTTGAAATCTATCTATCCCTCGGCGCCTTCGGCACGGGGGCATTGTTTGTCAACGAGGTACCCGGCGAAGGTTTGAGATATCGGGCTGTGCATCTTTCCGAAATCTTTATTGCGGAGAACGAAGCCGGCCGTATCGACACCATCTTTCGCAAGACCGAGATGACCCATCCAACAATGTTCTGTATGTCTTCGACGTCTCGAATGACCCGCGAAAAGGAAAATTTGTTGTCGAGGTGAATTTTAACGAAAAAGTTCGCTTCGAAGGCAAGAGAGGTGTCGTTTCGGCGAATAGTGTTCGGTCTGGCGGTATGGTGCAGGCCGATGCTCTGAAAGATAGTCGAGTCTATACACAAATTGCGGGTAATTTGTGACCGCCCCGGTGGAGTCGCCACACCCACATTCGGCAGCCTGTTGCCAGGACGCCCCCAGGACCGGCGTTTTTCCTGTCGTCGGAGCGGTCGGTCCGATTATGCGAGGTTCAAGGGTAAAATTCTACCTTGAAGAAAGCGGGCCGGCGAAAGCAAAGGTAGCATTGGCAGCGATAAGCCCGTCGTTCCGACTGCCGCGGCAAACCGTGACCGCCCCGGTGGAGTCGCCACACCCACATTCGGCAGCCTGTTGCCAGG
>JAQCKY010000529.1 GCA_027592155.1 Pseudomonadota bacterium | reverse complement strand
AGAAGCTTTTGGCGCTGGCAACCCCGCTGAAGGCAGCGTGCTTAAAGGCACCGTTATCGCCATTGAAAACGATGATGCCGTCATCGACGTCGGCCTTAAATCTGCGGGACGTGTCTCGCTCAAAGAATTCGGCTCCCCCGGGGTTAAATCTGAACTGAAAATCGGCGATGTGGTCGAGGTGTTCTTGGAACGCTACGAAGACCGCAACGGCGACACCATGCTCAGCCGGGAAAAAGCGCGCCGCGAAGAATCCTGGACCCACCTGGAGGTGGCCCACAAAGAAAATGCCCGCGTCGAAGGCACGATCTTCGGCCGCGTCAAAGGTGGCTTTACGGTTGATCTGTCAGGCGCTGTGGCCTTCTTGCCAGGTTCCCAGGTCGACATCCGTCCAATCCGCGACGTCAACCATCTGATGGGCAACACCCAAGAATTCCATATCCTCAAGATGGACCGTTCGCGTGGCAATATTGTTGTCTCAAGACGTGCGGTATTGGAAGAATCCCGGGCCGAGGCACGCTCGGAACTGGTGGCCAACCTCAAAGAAGGTCAGGTTCTTGATGGCGTGGTTAAAAATATCACTGATTATGGTGCCTTCATCGATCTCGGTGGCGTCGACGGTTTGTTGCATATCACTGATATTTCCTGGCGCCGCATCAACCATCCGAGTGAGATGCTGAATGTCGGCGATACCATCAAGGTGCAGGTGATCCGCTTTAATCCGGAAAATCAGCGTATCAGCCTCGGCATGAAGCAACTGGAAGCCGATCCCTGGGATGGCGTGGCGGCCAAGTACCCCATCGGTACCCGCTTTACCGGCCGGATCACGAACATTACCGATTACGGCGCGTTCGTGGAGCTGGAACCCGGCGTCGAAGGCCTGGTCCATGTTTCCGAAATGAGCTGGACCAAGAAGAACGTGCATCCGGGCAAGATCGTCTCCACCAGCCAGGCGGTTGACGTGATGGTTCTCGATGTCGATTCGAACAAGCGTCGCATCAGCCTCGGTCTCAAGCAGACCATGGCGAACCCCTGGGAGGATTTCCAGGAACGCTTCCCGACCGACAGCATCATCGAAGGCGAGGTCAAGAATATTACCGAGTTCGGTATCTTCATCGGCCTGGCGGACGATATCGACGGCATGGTCCATCTTTCGGATATCGACTGGCAGCTGCCGGGCGAAGAGGCCATCAAGAAGTACGAGAAGGGCCAGATCGTCAAGGCGAAGATCCTCGAAGTCGATGTCACCAAGGAACGTATCAGCCTCGGCATCAAGCAGCTGACCGACGATCCCATCGCCGGCAGTGCGGCCGATGTGAAGAAGGGCAGCATCGTGACCTGTACGGTTTCGGCCATCCAGGAAAACGGTATCGAAGTGACCGTCAACGAGGTTCTGCAGGGCTTTATCCGCCGGTCGGACCTGTCCCGCGACCGTTCGGAGCAACGCCCCGACCGCTTCGCCGTCGGCGACAAGATCGACGCGCGGGTCACGTCGATCGACGCTTCGGGCCGCAAGCTGAGCCTTTCGGTCAAGGCGCGTGAAATCCAGGAAGAAAAGAAGGCGATGCAGGATTACGGCAGTTCCGATTCCGGCGCATCGCTTGGCGATATTCTTGGCGCGGCGTTGCAGTCCCGGCGTGAATCCGCCGAGGAAGACACGTCCGGCAATGACGACGACGCTTCCGATGAGGGCAAAAAGGCCTGACCGAACGGCCCTCCGGAAACCTGAATGGGATCAAGGGGAAAACCGCGCCATCAAGTTTGGATTGGTCCGTTTTTCCCCTACCTGTTTAAAAAACGACAAAACCCCTGATATTACTAGGACTATCGCTTGACGTACAGGCCACGCTTTGGCACGCTCTATCCCTTAGGCCAGAGCGGAAAATCGCCGGTCTATCGTGAACAGGGAAACAATCTAAAACCGGCCCGCCTTAAGAAGATGCCGGCATACCGAAAAGGAATTCGCTGCGATGACTAAGTCAGAGTTGATTACGCGCATCGCCGAGCTTAACCCCCATTTGTATCAACGAGATGTCGAACGGATCGTCTCCACAATTTTCGAGGAGATTTCCGCCGCATTGTCCCGTGGCGACCGGGTTGAGCTTCGCGGTTTTGGGGCTTTCTCCATCAAGTCCCGTGACTCGCGCGTCGGACGGAACCCGAGAACCGGGGAGGCCGTCGAGGTCGTCTCCAAGACGGTGCCGTTCTTCAAGACGGGTAAACAGTTACGCGAACTCATCAATAACAGCTGAGGTCCGCTTTAAGCCATGAAGGTTCTCAACTGGGCATTCGTATTGGCCTTGACGGTCATTGCGGTGTCGTTTGCGTTGAGCAACGACCAGGTGACCGAGATTTTCCTATGGCCGTTGCCATACACCAGACTCTTGCCCGTATACGGCGCGGTGATGGGCGCATTCGTGGTCGGATTCTTTTGTGGCGGGCTGGTTGTCTGGATGGGGCGCATCGCGGCGCGGCGCAAGGACCGGGCCAGGGCACGGCACGATGAACAGCATACCCACGGTCCGGGACCGGCATCCGGTAACACCGCGCTCGCGGCAACCACGCCGTCCCTTCCCACAGCGGGGCGTTGAAGCAGGGCATCCGGCGACGCTATCAATGGCGGGAAACCCGGTGTAAGAATACGCCCGCATCGTCCCCGGAGGAATTATGAGCAAGCCTGCCGATCGTATTTTTGTCGCGCTCGACACCACGAATGTCGACGAAGCCAAAGCCATGGCGCAACGCCTGAAAGGCACCGTCGGCGGCGTGAAACTGGGGCTTGAGTTTTTCACGGCGAACGGCGCCGCCGGTGTTCGGGCCGTTACCGGTTCCGGCCTGCCGCTGTTCCTGGACCTGAAATTCCACGACATCCCGAATACGGTTGCGGGCGCCATCCGCGCCGCGATCAGCCTG
>JAQCKY010000528.1 GCA_027592155.1 Pseudomonadota bacterium | reverse complement strand
CAACCAAGCCGAGGGCAATCGCGTCTTCCCGGCGGAGGCTGAGCCGCCCGACCGATTCTTCGAAATTCAGCAGGCAGAGATAATTCTCCCGCCCTTTCCGCACCACCGCTTTTAGCGCCTTTTGCACCGGATCGGGATAGAGCCGGTTGAGCTCCCCATCGAGCTGGCGCTGCAGGTTCCGGGTGTAGGTGCTGATCCAGACGGCGCCGTCATTCTTTTGCGCCCAGAGACTCGCCGGGGCCAGATAGCCGACCGTCTTGCCGATACCGGTTCCAGCTTCCGCCACCATGACGTGGGGCTCGCCGGTCGCATCCGCGGGCGCGAAGGCTTTCCGGGCGGTGTTGGCATAGTCCCGTTGGGAAGGGCGGTTCTCGGATGTGCCGCCCAGCATTTCCGCAAGCCGGTCCGCCGTCTCTTCGGCCTCCACCCCGTAATGCCCCGGCGCCGGTTGCGGTGCATGATCCGACCATTCGCCGAGCCGCTGCCAGATACGGAGGCCGGTTGCCCGTTCCCGCCCATTACCTGGTCCCGGGTCGTCGGGCAGAGCCGCCAGTACTGCCCGTCCCCAGGGCCATTGCGCCTGCGCCATCGACATGGCGATTTCCCGTGTCGGCGGGCCATTCTTCGTACCTTGGGCGTCCGACAATTCGCCGAGCAGGACCGTCGCCGCCGAAAACAGCGACGCGGCGATATCTTCCGGTGTCTCCGGCACCTCGAGGCCAAGGGTTTGGGCGACGCCCCGTGCCGTCGGGATACAAAATTGCGCGGGCCGGACAAAAGCGAAGAGTTCCAGGATATCATAGGTGGGAAAGGCGCTGGTGCTCAGCCAATGGGCCGTGCTGCGGCCATGACAGACGATCGGTGTTGTGCCGGCCATCACCCGCTCGGCTTCGTTGGCTTGGAATTCGGTGAGTTCGCCGTCCTGGGAGAGCAGAACCGCGCCGGTCGGTCCGGCAACCAAGGCTGGCGCGTCGGGAAGTCTTACGGGTCGTATTGTCGGTGGGCTCGCCATGATATCGCACTATACCGCCCTCTTCAGAAACAGCTAGCAAACCTATGACGTTGACCAAAGCGAAGCCGGAAACTAGTGTCCGCTCTCAATTTTGGGCACCGCCGGTTTGGTGGATATGCCGTTCGATAACTGGATGTGACCGATGAATTCGATTCAAAGTTTCGCCGAAGACAGCAACGCTTGGCCCTTTGCCGAGGCGCGCAAGCTGTTGAAACGGCTGAACGGCAAATTGCCCGAAAAAGGCTATGTCCTGTTCGAGACCGGCTATGGCCCCTCCGGCCTGCCCCATGTCGGCACCTTCGGCGAGGTCGCCCGCACGACCATGGTCCGCCATGCATTCGAGGTGCTCACCGGCATGCCGACCCGTCTGATCGCCTTTTCCGACGATTTGGACGGCTTGCGCAAGGTGCCCGATAACATTCCCAACGGCGAGGTGATGATCCCCCATTTGGGGAAGCCCTTGAGCGAGGTTCCCGACCCCTTCGGCACCCATGATAGTTTCGGCGCCCATAACAATGCCATGCTCCAGGCGTTTTTGGATGAGTTCGGTTTCAATTATGAATTCAAAAGCTCGACCGCGGCCTATCGCGCTGGGGAATTCGACGAGACGCTGTTGAAAATGCTCGCCAACTATGATGCCGTCATCAATGCCGTACTGCCGATTTTGGGCGAGGAACGCCGGGCGACCTACAGCCCGTTCCTGCCCATCGATCCGGAAACCGGGGTGGTTCTTCAGGTCCCCGTCGTCGACCGCAACGTCGAAGCCGGCACGATCACTTACGAGACCGAAGGCGGCGAGCGGGTCGAGCAATCCGTCACCGGCGGTCAGTGCAAGCTGCAATGGCGGCCGGACTGGGCGATGCGCTGGGTCGCACTCGGCGTGGATTATGAAATGTCCGGCAAAGATCTGATCGATTCGGTTCGGATTTCCGGGCAGATCGCCCGCGCCATCGGCGGCAATCCACCGGCTAACTTTACGTATGAGTTATTCCTTGACGAGAACGGCGAGAAGATTTCCAAGTCCCGCGGTAACGGGCTGACCATGGAGGAATGGCTGCGCTACGCGCCGCCGGAATCCCTCTCTCAGTTCATGTATCAAAAGCCCCATCAGGCAAAACGCCTGTTCTTCGATGTCATCCCGAAGAATGTGGACGAGTATCTGACCCATCTCTCCAAATTGCCGGAACAGGATATGAAGACCCGGCTGACAAATCCGGCTTGGCATATTCACAGCGGCGACGCGCCCGTCGAGGACGCTCATCTGAGCTATAATATCCTGCTCAATCTCGCCGGGGTTTGTAACACCGAAGACAAAAACGTGCTCTGGCACTTCATCAGCCGCTATCGTCCTGACGCGACGCCGGAAAACGCGCCGATGCTGGACCGGCTGACCGAATATGCGGTGAATTATTTCCAGGACTTCGTGAAACCCCGCAAATCCTACCGGGCGCCCAACGAGATGGAGCAGGAAGCCTTAAGGGATTTGCTCGAGGTTCTGCAAAAACTCGGCCCCGACGCCGGCGCCGAAGACATCCAGACCGAGGTCTATGAGGTCGGCAAACGCCACGCCTTCGACGATCTGAAAGCCTGGTTCCGGACCCTCTACGAGGTCCTGCTAGGCCAATCCCAGGGCCCCCGCATGGGCTCCTTCATCGCGCTCTACGGCGTCGAAGAAACCGCTGCCTTGATCGAGAAAGCCCTGGCCGGCGAGGATCTGGCCTAACTCTCCGCCGCAAATTCCATATAGAGCCTGCGCGCGCGCTCGAACATCGGGCCGGCGTTGAGGTTACGCTCGTCGAGCTTGATGCAGGGCATGACCTTGGAGTAGTTAGCGGTGGAGAACATCTCCTCGGCGTCGGCGAGCTCATCATAGGCGATGGTGCGTTCCAGCACTTCTATGCC
>JAQCKY010000527.1 GCA_027592155.1 Pseudomonadota bacterium | reverse complement strand
GGCGAGCCGGTCGAGCTGGTCGATTGCGAAACCGTACCGCTCAAGGTCCCGGCCTCTGCCGAAATCGTCATCGAAGGCTGGGTCTCAACCGATCCCGCGACCTTCCGCGAAGAAGGCCCCTATGCCGAATTCACCGGCTATTACGCGCCGGACCGTTCCCGCAAGCATGTCGCCGAAGTCACCTGCATCACCCATCGGGACCGCCCGATCATGCGGGGCACGATCGAAGGCGCGATCCCCGGATCCTACGGCGAAAACCCGATCATGAGCTCGGTCCAGCGCTCGGCCACGGCGTGGAATGCACTGGATTCGGCCGGCGTGCCGGGCGTTACCGGCGTATTTGGACAACCGATCCAGGCGGGCATCAACACGGTGGTCTCGATCCACCAGACCTATCGCGGCCAGGCCAAACAGGTTGCCGCCGCCCTGTGGGGCAATTCGGCGAGCCATGTGCGCTACAAGCATGTGACCGTGGTGGACGACGATATCGACGTTCACGATTACGCCGCCGTCGATTGGGCGATGGCGTGGCGCTTTAACGCGGGTGAAGACGATTTGATCGTTTATCCCTCGAACTGGGGCGCCGGTCTGGACCCCAGCGTCCGGGCGCGCGATTCGAACGTTCATCTGTTTGGCACCGGCAAATGGCACCGGGTGCTGATGGATTGCACCATCAATCTCGACTACGAGCCCGATGCCGAGGGACGCCGCTATCCGCCGACGGTTCACCCGCTGACGCTCGATGCCGACAAGGTCCGGGCACGCTGGGAGGAGCTGGGCCTCGACAAATGGGGCAAACCGCCGATCGATCCGCCGATAAGACGATAGATCAGAAGAAATTTGGTCCCCGGCGCCAGCGGTTGACGCCGCGCCAAAGCCTTAATTATTATGAACAGAACCATACGGTAGCGTATGGTAGCAGGGAACGGGCGGTACAATGGCAAACGATAGCAGTGACATCGACGCTTTTGGCGGGGTCTCCAACCGGTTGCAACCCCGCGCCTATGGCGATCTCCGCGAATGGCTCGACGCGCTGCGCGCCGAGGACGAGCTGCAGGAAATCGACGTGGAAGTCGATTGGGACTGCGAGCTTGGCACTGTCGCCCGCAAGGCCTTCGGCGAAGGGCACGGCCCGGCCATGCTGTTCAAGAATATCAGCGGCTATAACGGCCCCGACGCAAGATGCAGCCAGCTTTTCACCGGCAGCATGTCGAACTACACCCGCGTGGCGATGACACTGGGCCTGCCCAAGGATGCGCCGGGACGCGATCTTGTCCAGGCGACCCGCTACTACCTGGGACAGCGGGTGCCGCCGGTCGAAGTCGCAACCGGCCCGGTGAAGGAAAACATCGTGACCGGCGATGACATTGATCTCAACGATTTTCCGGTGCCGAAATGGCATCGCGAGGACGGCGGACGCTACATCAACACCTTTCAGGCGACGGTGACGATGGATCCGGATACCGGCGTCCATAATCTCGGTATCTATCGCGGCATGATCGGACAGAAAGACACGCTGCCGGTGTTGTTGTGGCGCGCCCAGAACTGGGGCGTTCATTTCCAGAAATGGGCCGATCGCGGCATGAAAATGCCGGTTGCGCATGTTTATGGCTGGGAGCCCTCGATGCCGTTCTGCGCCTCGGCGCCGGTGCCGACCGGTGTTTCGGAATACGACGTGATGGGCGCCATTCGCGGCAAGCCGGTCGAACTGGTCAAATGCGAGACCAGCGACATCATGGTGCCGGCCAGCGCCGAGCTGGTCATCGAAGGCTTTATTGATTCCGATCCTGCGACTTTTGAAATGGAAGGGCCGTTCGGCGAATATCCCGGCTATTTCGGCGGCGATGCGGGTCCCAAGCATGTCACCAAGGTGACCGCCATCACCCACCGTAACAATCCGGTCTTTCAGGGGACACTGGAAGGCACCCTGCCCAAGATGCTCAACGAGAACAGCGTGATGAGCTCGGTCCAGCGGGCCGGCGTCGCGTGGAACGTGCTGGAACGCGCCGGCGTGCCGGGCGTTACCGATGTGCATTGCTCACCCGCCAACAACGGCACCACCCTGTTTATCCAGTTGCACCAGACCTATCGCGGTCAGGCCAAGCAGGCCGCCGCCGCCATCTGGGGCTCGAACTCGGCGCATCTGCGTTACAAGCATGTCTGGGTGGTCGACGACGATATCGATATCCGCGATTACGCCGCCGTCGACTGGGCGTTTGCCTACCGCGTCAATGCGGCGGAAGACGACATCGTATTCTTCCCGGGCACGTTCGGCTCGCTGCTCGACCCCTCGACCCGCCTCAAGGAACGCGATCCGATGCTCTACGGCACCGGCAAGTGGTGCCGCGTGCTGATCGACGCCACCGTCAATCTCGATTTCGATCCCGAGGAACAGTACAACGGCAACCGCTACCCGCCGACCGTTGCTCCCCACAAGGGGGACATGGACAAGGTCAATGCGCGTTGGAAGGAATACGGCTTCAAGGACGACTAGACCGAGCCGCCCCCTCAGGCTACACCGCTATCCCTTTTTGGCGTCGCAGGCCGCGGTCGTTTTCTGAAGGTCGGATGAGAACTCAGCGGGCTGTGTGCCCGCCCTCATCTCGACACCCTGTAGCGTCTCTGGCGGGAAAATTTCGGCAACAGCCAGCTTCAAAGGCTCCTGCATCGACACCAGGCGAGCGCCGTTTTGCCGCGGCTGCCGCGCTCCCGACAACAATGTCCTCAGCACGGCATCCTCAACCAGCGGAACATTGTCGCAGAACCGGCTAACCGCCTCCTTGCCCTTGACCTTCATCGTCACCAGTACGGGTTGAGCTGCGTTCCGCCCCCGCCAATCCTGGATATAGCTGAGACTGTTGAAGAACTCTGTTGAATCTGGCTTGCCGTCGTGATTCCATTAATTGGGCATTTGA
>JAQCKY010000526.1 GCA_027592155.1 Pseudomonadota bacterium | reverse complement strand
CACCTCACCCGTCGCGCGATGCGCGCCACCCTCTCCGCCATTCCGCCTCTGGCGGATATATAAAAATTTGGGGCGGAGAGGGGATGGGTTTACTAGTGAAAGCCTATTGGCCTGGGGTTGTTTCAGTTTCACTCGTCCAAGTCCATTTCAAGCTCGATGAACGAGCCGGCCCGCATGCCCTGAGAACGGAAAAACGACATGTTCAGCCGGTCATCCCTGGCCAGCATGGTGCGAACCGTCGTGACACCGGTGACCCGCCAATGCCGGCAAATCGCGTCAAACAACATGGTGCCGACCCCCAAGACCCTATAGTTGGGATCGACGCCGATGGTCAGAATCCAGCCACACGGCGGTGATCCGAATTCCCAAGCACGCACTTCGCCGGCAATAAATCCCAAAAATTCCAAAGCGCCGGTTTCACCGGGACGTTCGGCGACGAGGAAATGCCGGCCATCCCGACCGTCGAAACGGGCAAAGGTCGTTTGCCAATATTTGGACTTTGCGATCCCCGTATTCGTCGCATCCAAGGCGATAATATTATCCAGATCGGTAATGAGACCCGGCCGTATGACGATCTCGGATCGGGAAAATTGGGACTCGGAATGGTCGTCGGTCAATATATGAATCCAGGCAGAATTCTTGTGTCTTTGTGACAGCTTGACACCATGCCGTTTGATGGATTATATGTAAATAGGTATTTTAGTACCGTTTTACATTTATCCGTTTCATTACGCCGCTGAGCGCTCAGAAATTTAGATTGGCGAATTTCAAACATCAAACCGACCAAGACTGGTACTCTCAGTAAACAAGCTTGAGCGTGTTTCATTCCAAACCTTAGAGAAGCAGGGATAGAGGGACGATATGATCGAATTCGAAACACACCCGGATAAGTATAAACATTGGAAACTGTCCTTTGACGGTCCCGTCGCGACGGTTTCGCTCGACGTATCCGAAGATGGTGGGCTCAACCCGGGTTATTTGTTGAAGCTCAACTCCTACGATCTCGGAGTTGATATCGAGCTCTATGACGCGATCCAGCGGCTGCGGTTCGAGCATCCTGAAGTACGCTCGGTTATTCTGACCTCCGCGAAAGATCGTATCTTTTGCGCCGGTGCCAATATCGCAATGCTCGGCGCATCGACTCACGCCGCGAAGGTGAATTTTTGCAAATTCACCAATGAGACCCGCAACGGCATCGAGGATGCCACCGACTTTTCGAGCCAAAAATATCTGTGCGTTGTGAACGGTACGGCCGCCGGCGGCGGGTATGAGATGGCGCTCGCCGCCGACTACATCATGCTCGTCGATGATGGCGCCTCCACCGTATCGTTACCAGAAGTTCCCCTTCTTGCAGTGCTGCCGGGAACCGGCGGACTGACGCGGGTCGTCGATAAACGGCACGTGCGCCGTGACCGGGCAGATTATTTCTGTACGCTGACCGAAGGCATGAAAGGTAAGCGCGCCGTCGATTGGAATTTGGTCGATGAGGTTGTTCCGAGTTCCAAGCTGGCAGATCGCGCCACGGAAAAAGCGCTGGAGATGGCGGCAAGTTCCGACCGCCCCGATGGTGCGAAGGGTATCGAGCTTACCCCGCTTAACAAGAAAGTCTCGGACAACGAAGTTACTTATGACAACCTGACCCTGACATTCGATCGGGACAGAGCCGTCGCCACCTTTAATATCCAGGCGCCGAAAGAGGCACCGCCCTCCTCGCCTGCAGACATTCAGGCTGCCGGCGTCGCGTTCTGGCCTTTGGCGATCGCCCGGGAATTGGACAATGCGGTGCTCCATCTTCGCACCAACGAAGCCGAGCTCAGCACTTGGGTGTTCACCACGTCAGGCGATACCGAACTCGTCGCCGCAGCCGACCAGACGCTGCTTGATAACGCAGACGATTGGTTGGTGCGCGAAATCACGCTCTATCTTAAACGGTCCCTCAAGCGCATCGATGTTTCGTCGCGGAGCCTCATTACGCTGATCGAGCCCGGTAGTTGTTTTACCGGCACGCTGATGGAATTGGTCCTCGCCGCCGACAGAAGTTACATGCTCGACGGCATCTTTGAGGGTTCTAACATCCCGGCGGCCGTCCTGCGCCCGACCGGTATGAACTTTGGGCCGCTGCCGATGTGCAACGGCCTGACCCGTCTTGAGACCCGTTTCCTCATTGGCCCCGATATGATCAAGGATATCGAAGCGGAAATCGGCAACGATCTGGACGCCGAAGCCGCCGATGATCTCGGACTTGTTACTTTCATTCCCGATGACATCGATTGGGAAGATGAAGTGCGGATTGCAATCGAAGAACGCTCCGCCATGTCCGGCGATGCCCTGACCGGGATGGAGGCATCGTTGCGCTTTGCGGGTCCGGAGACTCTCGAGACCAAGATATTCGGGCGTCTGTCCGCTTGGCAAAATTGGATCTTCCAGCGTCCCAACGCCGTTGGCGAAGAAGGCGCGTTGAAGCTCTATGGCAGCGGCCATCAAGCTAAATTTGACAAAAACAGGGTTTAGAGGAGAGGCGAGCAACATGACCAACATTAACTACAACGAAAAAATCCCGAATAACGTCAATCTGTCGGACGATCGGCGCCTGCTTCGGGCGCTTGAAAAATGGCAGCCTGCCTTCCTCGATTGGTGGGGCGATATGGGCCCGGTGGATAGTGCAAAACACGAGGTGTTTCTACGCACCGCCGTCAGCGTCGACCGCGAAGGTTGGGCTCAATATGGATTTGTGAAGATGCCCGACTACCGTTGGGGTATTTTCCTCGCCGATCCGGAACCCGACTACAAAATCAATTTTGGGCAGCACAAGGGTCAACCGGCCTGGACGGAAGTACCCGGCGAATACCGCGCCGAGCTACGCCGCCTGATCGTTACCCAGGGCGATACCGAGCCTGCCTCGGTCGAGCAGCAGCGG
>JAQCKY010000525.1 GCA_027592155.1 Pseudomonadota bacterium | reverse complement strand
TAGGCCGTCATCTCGGAATTGGTCTTGCCCGGCTTCACTTCTTTCATCACCGCGTCCATGGCCGCGTCCTGCATGGCGGCGGTGCGTTTGATGAACTCGATCTCCTCGGCACTTTTGATCGCCTTGATCTCATCGACCAATTCGGTGGCATCGACGAATTTCGCGTTCGAAAGATTGCCGTTCTTGATGTGATCGAGGAAGTCGTAGGACATCGCCTGCGTGCTCACCAAACCGATCGTGCAGGGCATGCGCGGGCTCAGTTCCTTGATTACCTGGTCGGCATGATAGTGACCGGTATAGTTCACTGCCGCGAAAGTCGGCGCGGTATAAACCTTTTCCATGCCCCGGTGGACCGGATGATCGGCGGGCAGCGTGTTCTCATTGAATGGTCCATGGCGGAACGCCACCATGCCGCCATCCTTTGGAAATAAAACCGCCTGATAGCCGCCGTTCATCGCCGGAATGTCGGTAAACCATTTCACATAACCGCCATGGAACGAGTTGGAATTCTGCATCAGCAGGATATCGATCCCTTGCTCGTCCATCGACCGGCGCACAGCCGCCCAGCGTCGTTCCAATTCCGCCGTCGAGATCGGATTCATCACATCGGTTAGTTTCAGTCTGCTTTGATCTGCCATTTTTACCTCCCCGCAGCGCCGCATGGCGCCGCAATAATGTTAGCGTGATTGAAAGTTTAGCCGCCACACCCGCGATTGGCGAGGCAGATAATGCGCTGAAAAATTAGGCCAGCTATGCCACTCTAATCTCGCCCCGGCTGACGATGTTCAGCATATTGGCCTGATCCCCGGCGAAATAGCGCCGGATATTCTCCTCCACTACGGGCAAGGCCAGCCGCACATAGGCCTCGCTCAGCCCGGCATTGTGAGGCGTTATGATGACGTTCTCCAAAGACCAAAGCGGATTGTCGGCGGGCAGCGGCTCAACCCGGAAGGTGTCGAGCCCCGCGCCGGCCAGCTGGTTGTTTCGCAAGGCTTCGACGAGCGCGTCTTCGTCGACCACCCCGCCGCGCGCGACATTGACCAAAAACGCCGACGGCTTCATCGCATCGAAGACCGCCTTGCCGATGATCTTGTCGGTCTCCGGCGTATAGGGCGTGACGGCGACCAGGAAGTCCAACTCGGGCGCGATTTTGGCCATGTCGTCCCGGTGATACATCGCGTCGATGCCCTCAACCTCGCGGTCGGCCGCCGAGGAAAAGCCCAGCACCCGCATATTCATCGCCTGAAGCATGGGCGCCAGACACTCGGTGATCACACCGACCCCCAGAACGCCGACCGTCTTACCGTCGAGCAGCCCCCCGGCGATCCGGTTCCATTTCGCTTCCGGCTGCTGACGAAAAAACTGCGGCAATCCCCGGGTCAGCGCCAGCATATGCATCAGCGCCATTTCCGCCACGGGCGGGCCATGAATGCCGTTGGTCGAGGTAATGATAATATCGTCCCTGATGTCCGGAAACTTATAGAGCCAATCGAGACCCGTGATCAGGCTGTGCACCCATTTGAGATTGGTGCCTGCATCAAATAGATCCTGGTGGAATCGCGGCCCATACCCCACCAGTATCTCGGTATCCGGTATCATCGCGATCGCGTCTTCCATCTTGTCGGTGAAGCGAATCTCGAGCTCGGGAAATTTCGGCTCCAGAGCCGGCTTGTATAAGTGCCCCCGATGCTCGGGCGCCTCGCTGTATATCGTTAGTACCGTCACTTTTTGCTCCCCCCTCCTGTTGGTTTTTAAGGCCCGCGCCTCCGCTTTTTGTTTGATTTGTGCTTTGCCCTCGATGTGCCGGTCACCTTGCCCTGCGGATGGGACGGGGTAAGGCCGGCGGCGATTTGGGCGGCGGCGGAGACGCCGGGTTTGTCGAGACCGAGATCGACCGCTTCGAGGCGCCGGATCTCGTCGCGAATTCGGGCGGCTTCCTCAAATTCCAAATCGGACGCCGCGGCGTGCATACGGTCGTTCAGATCGTTGAGATGAGCGCGCAGATTATTGCCGACCAGATGGGTATTGCCGGACACCCCGGTATCGACGGTGACGTAGTCGGCTTCGTAGACGCTCTGCAGCACGTCGGAGATGCCCCGCTTGATGCTTTCCGGCGTGATGTTGTTTTCCAGGTTATAGGCTTCCTGTTTGGCACGGCGGCGGTTGGTCTCGTCGATGGCATATTCCAAGGAGTCGGTCATTTTGTCGGCATAAAGGATGACCCGGCCATCGACGTTTCGCGCGGCGCGACCGATGGTCTGCACCAGGGATGTGCGCGAACGCAGGAAACCTTCTTTATCGGCATCCAGAATGGCGACCAGGGCGCATTCGGGGATATCGAGACCTTCGCGCAGGAGGTTGATGCCGATCAGGATATCGAAGGCGCCGAGGCGGAGATCGCGGATGATCTCGATGCGCTCCAAGGTATCGATGTCGGAATGGAGATAGCGGACCCGAAGCTTTGCCTCGTGCATGAATTCGGTGAGATCTTCGGCCATGCGTTTGGTCAGGGTGGTGACCAGCACCCGCTGCCCTTTCAAGGCGCATTCCCGGCATTCGGCGATCAGATCGTCAACCTGGCTTGCGACCGGGCGGATGATGCAGACCGGGTCAACGAGACCGGTGGGCCGTACGAGCTGTTCGACAAAGACACCGCCGGTGGCTTCCAGCTCCCATTTCCCCGGCGTCGCCGAGACAAATACCGTTTGCGGGCGCATCGCCTCCCATTCCTCGAACCGCAAGGGCCGATTGTCGATGCAGGACGGCAGACGGAACCCGAACTGAGCCAGCGTCGTTTTGCGGTTATAGTCGCCCTTAAACATGCCGCCGATCTGCGATACCGTGACGTGGCTCTCATCGACGAACAACAGCGCGTTCTCGGGCAAGTACTCGAACAATGTCGGTGGCGGCTCACCGGGATTGCGGC
>JAQCKY010000524.1 GCA_027592155.1 Pseudomonadota bacterium | reverse complement strand
GTCCCGGACCACGCCTTCAAGGCGGCGGCGGTCGGCGGGACTGACTGTGAAAGATATTCCGGTGCGCATGCGCCAGACTCGCACAGCCATACAAAAATGGGAATCCCAAATCGGACTCTTCCGTTAAATGGTAACCACTAGAATGCCAATTTTTGCGGCGGGTTATCAAACTATTTGGCTGCGTCGGAAATAGCCGGGCTGGAGGAAGCAAAACGATGTCACAGAAAACGCTCATTAAATGCGGCTGGCTGGTATCGCTGGACCCCGCCGTTGGCGATTTGCGGGATGCCGAAATACTGATTGAGCAAGATAAAATCGTCGCGGTTGGCGCCAATCTCGGCGCCGGCGCCGACGCGGTTGTGGATGCCGGCGACTTGATCGTCATGCCCGGTCTGGTCAATGCCCATCTCCATACCTGGCAGACCAGTTTGAAATTGGTCGGGTCGGAATGGGTCAGTCCCGATTACCACAAGAACATGCACGCGAACATGGCGACGAAATTCACCGCGGAAGACACCTATCTGGGCAATCTTTTCGGCGCCCTCAATCAGATCGATAGCGGCACGACGACAATTCTAGATTGGTGTCATAATTTGCGCGACCTGGAGATGGCCGAACGCGCGCTGGATGGGTTGGAAGAGGCCGAGATCAGAGCCGTGTTCGGCCATGGCACGGCAAAGCCGCCGACCGCCGAGGGCGAAGTCCCCTTCACCCATGTTCCCCATCCCCGAGACCGGGTCGAACATCTGCGCAACAACCGCCTGACGAGTAATGACGGGCTGGTAACCCTCGCCATGGCGATCCTGGGGCCCGAATTTGGAAGCTTCGACGTCGCGGTCGCGGATATGCGGATGGCCCGCGAACTCGGTTTGATCTCCTCCGCCCATGTCTGGAACGGATATAACCGGAACCTGCCGGAAGCGGAGCAAATTAAGGACGCTTACCTTAAGCTCGGCGATATGGGGCTGCTCGGCCCCGATCATAATATCGTCCACGGGAATTACATGGCCGAGGACCAGATCCGCTACGTCATTGATCAGGGCTGTACGATCACCTCCACCGTCATGTGCGAGATGCACGGCCACGGCGCTCATGCTCTGCACGGGATCGTGAGAGAGATGGGCCATATGCCGTCGATCGGCACCGATACGACCGTCTTGGTGGCCGAGGATATGTTCGGGGAGATGCGGGGGTCTCTGTTCGCGCTTAGGTTCCAGATCAGCCACGCAGCGCGGAACGCCGGCACCTACCCGTTAAAGAAAATTCCCGTGGCGTCCCGCGAAGCGCTCGAATGGGCGACGATCGGCGGAGCGAAAGCCCTTGGATTGGAAGACAAAATCGGTAGCTTAACCCCGGGCAAGAAAGCCGATCTTGTGATGTTGCGCGCCGACGACCAGAATCTGTTCCCCGTTCATGATCCTGTTTACGCCATCGTCGAACTGGCCACGGGTGCGAACGTCGAAAATGTGATGATTAACGGCGAATTCAAAAAGCGGGATGGTCAGCTTTTGTACCCCGAGGACAAACGAGCACAGCTGCATCGGAAGGTCATGGATTCGGCATGCCGCCTGATGGACGAAGCCGGTTACCAGCCTAAAGCCGCTTAGGTCTTCCGCGGTTAAGGTGATCCTGCCGCGCTACGCTGCCCAGCGAGACAATGACGTTCGAATAATCTCGATCATCTCTTCGAGTTGCGTTTTCTCGGCGATAAGCGACGACGCTGGGACGAAACTGTCGCCGCTGGTCGTGAGGACAAGCCCCGCCTCAAAGCATTTATGCAGGAGTTGGTAGATGAGGGTTTAGAAATCCCAGGTATCTAGGAATATCATGCGGTCTTCTCTGCCAAATACGCCAAATGAGCGAGAATTCTCGTCATAACTATTCTAACAATAGGGAAATATTTGGAGACGAGTTCACACAAGACTTCGTCCACCACCATTTTCCTTCCGTTTTAGGCCGAGTTAACGTTGACGGCCCCATCGCAAGCGCGAGCTTTTGTTCTTTCGCAATATTTCGTCGGGTTGATACCCCTCGGCAGGGACCCGGGTTTAGCGACCGTCGGCGGGCAGGAAAATGCCGGCAAAGAAATCGGCAAGTTCCCCGTAGCCGTCAATCGGCAGGACATGGGCGATGTACTGGTCGGGCCGGACAACGATCATGCAGCCCCTTTCCCGGTCGATCCCGCGCATGTCGAAGATATCCCCCAGACCCTTATGGTCGACGCAAAAGACCTTCTCAAAGTCCGTCAAGCCGAGTTTGCCTTTTTCAGGCTTGAGAAACGACGGCAGGTCCTCAAAAGCGAGAGAGTCGAAGGTCTGCTGGAACACGACGCGCACGTCGATCAGGCCGTCGATATCTTCGTCCCCGCGGGTGTACCGGATGACCGGCGAGCTGGGATCGGATTCCAGCCAATCCGCCAGATTGTGGATCGTCGAGCCCGGCGATGTGCCGTCGGCCTTGTTGGCAAAGGCGTAGAGCCGCCACCTTGCGTCCGCTTCGGCGACATGACCGAGCTGCATTTGCTTCGCGTCGGACAGGCGCACGACCGGGGCGGAGTGGAAACGGCGGCCGATCTCCAGGCCCGTGGCCAAAGCTTGGTGCGTATCCGCGCCCGTCAGGGCCGACTCATCGTACTTCACGGAAAGTCCACCGGTGAATTCCAGGTTCGCGATAAAGTGTTTTTGAATCCGCGGCATATCCGACCCGTCCAGTTCGGATTCGCCCGGCGGGGCCGACATGACCCGGGCCCATTCATGGTCCGTATCGACCAACCGCTTGGCCTCGACCCAGCGTTCAGCCGAATAGCTTCGCAGGAGGCTCGGGTCCGAGCGGCCCTGAAGCACATGGGCCAGCTTCCAGCCGAGGTTGAAGGTATCTCCCATCGACACGTTCATGCCCTGTCCGGACTTGGGGCTGTGGGTGTGGCAGG
>JAQCKY010000523.1 GCA_027592155.1 Pseudomonadota bacterium | reverse complement strand
GTCAGGAATGCAATTTTGACCTGCCGCCAATTCGGCAGTTCCAGCCGGGACACGCTCCCCAAGACATAAAACCCAACCAGAAGCATCCCGAACAGCGATCCGGCAAGGGTCAAGGTCTCCCATGGGTTCACCGCCCAAACCGCGGTCACCACGCCCCATCCGACAAGAAGAGCGCTGCCCATCCACAGCAGTTTAGGGCATGGCGGCAATCCGGCCCGCCGAATGACATCGTGGATGATCATCCCGAGACACAAGACCAGCAACAGGGGAACCATGGCTTTAGAAGAAAACACCGCCACCGGCGCAATCAAAAACGCGATAACGGCGATCAGTCGACCGGTATAAAGCGCGGCGGCAGGGGCTTCAGCTGTCATGTCTTGGTATCGCTAGGATCATGGCTCTAGATGCCATAGCACAGGAACCCTGCTTCGGGTAGCCGCCGACCAATGCTGTTGGAAAAGAATGGTGACCCCTACGGGATTCGAACCCGTGTTGCCAGAATGAAAATCTGGTGTCCTAGACCTGGCTAGACGAAGGGGTCACTGCGGTGCAGGGTCTATCGCCACCGGCTGGTGAAATCAAGTCAAATTACGCAATCGCGACATCGTCGAGCAACAGCTGCACCGAAGTTCGCCCCTGCCAATTGTTATTCCGCAGTTTTCCGGCGACATGGAGGGCCGCGCCGCCGCTGTTGAGCAGTTGCGCACCGGTTTCCTTCTCCAACGCACCAAAGGCGATTGCGTTGAGTTTTCCGCCCCCGGAATCGGTAAACGTGCAGCGCACATGATCTTTGCCGACGACGGCGGCGTGGACAACCCGGACATCCGGAAACACGAACCTCGGTTCCGCATTCCCGCTGCCGAACGGCCCAAGCTGCTCGAGTGACTCCATCAGCTCCAACGTCGCCGCTGAAACGCCGAGCGCGCCTTCGATATACAAGGTCGGAATTATTCCCTGCGCGATGATGCCGGCGCCGATTCGCTCGCTGAGAAATTCACGTAACGCCGGAATATCGTCCCGCTTAACGGTGAACCCTGCTGCCATCGCGTGACCGCCGCCCTTAACGAGCAGCCCGTTCTGCCGGGCCGCCGTAATACAGGCGCCCAAATCGATGCCGCTGATGGAACGAGCCGATCCCACGCCTGTATCACCATTAAGGGCAACGATGCAGGCGGGAACGCCGTAACGGTCTTTTAAGCGGCTGGCGACGATACCGATGACGCCGGGGTGCCACCCTTCACCGGCGACGAGAACAACCCCCTCGGTGGGGCCCTGTTCCGCCACGATCATGGCCTCTTCTTGCACCTGCGCCTCAATATCGCGGCGTTCTTGGTTATAATTATTCAGCCGTTCGGCGATCGTCGCGGCTTCGACAGGGTTATCGGTTGCAAGAAGAGTGGCGCCGAGCCCCGCCTCACCGACACGCCCTCCCGCATTGACCCGGGGGCCCATCACAAAGCCCAGATGATAGGCGTTCGGTATTTCGTCCAATCCGGCGACATCGGCCAAGGCAGAGATCCCGACATTGCGCCGCTGCATCATCACCTTGATGCCTTGGGCAACGAAAGCCCGGTTTAATCCGGTCAGGGGTACGACATCGGCGACCGTTCCAAGCGCCACGAGATCGAGCCAATCGAGAAGTTTTGGCTCGGCAACCCCGTTGTCACCGTTAAAATAGTGAGCATTCCGCAGCGCCCGATTGAGCGCGATCACCAGCAGAAAGACGACGCCGACGGCGGCAATTTGACCATGCTCGCTGGTCTCATCGATCCGGTTTGGGTTGATCACGGCCAGAGCCTCGGGCAGTCCCGCCTCCGCGATATGATGATCGGCGACAATCACCTCGAGCCCGGCTGCCTTCGCCTCGGCGAGCGGCTCATACGCCGTGGTACCGCAATCGACCGTAATGACGAGTTTGATGCCTTGATCCTTGAGCGCCATCAGCGCCGGCGTATTCGGCCCATAGCCCTCTTTGATGCGGTCGGGGATGTACACCGTCAATTGCCGGCCGAGAGCGCGGAAATAGCGGCTCAGCAGCGCCGAGGATGTCGCGCCGTCGACGTCATAGTCCCCGAAGACCGCCACCGGCTCGTTATTCTCAATTGCCGTTACAAGCCGCTCTACGGCGATATCCATGTCCAGAAGGTGCGAAGGGTCCGGCAACAGCGCATTGAGCCGCGGAGACAAAAATGTCTCCGCTGAGTCTACGTCGATGCCGCGCGCCGCCATGATGCGCCCGACAATCTCGGGCACCTCCAAACGCTGCGCGATATTGAGGACTTCGCGACCGTCTACCGGACGCTCAATCCAACGCTTACCGGAGCATGAATGTTCAACGCCTAGAACGAGATGAGGCGTATCTCCCCGAGCAGCGGCTGTACCGGTCCGCCCGGTCAAGATCGCCTCCCCGGCACGTTAACCGTCGACGGCGTCGAAGCCGGTTTTGCGGTTGAAATTATGCACCGCTTCGATATAGCGAACCGTCCCCGATTTAGACCGCATCACGAGCGAGTGAGTCTCTGCACCGCCGCTGTACCGCCGCACGCCGCGCAGCAGATTACCGGTTGTCACGCCGGTTGCCGCGAACATGACCTCGCCGTGAGCGAGCTCCTCAAGGGAATATTTGTGGTTGATATCCTCGATGCCCCACCGTTTACCACGGTCGAGCTCATCGGAATTCCGGAACACCAATCGCCCTTGCATCTGACCGCCGATGCAGCGAAGCGCTGCGGCCGCCAGCACGCCTTCGGGCGATCCACCGATGCCCATATAGATATCGACACCGCTCTCCGGCTGGGCCGTCGTGATTACGCCGCTGACGTCGCCGTCGCCGATGAGGGTAATACGCGCACCGGCCTCGCGGGTTTTGGCGATAATTTCTTCGTGGCGGGGCCGATCAAGAAAACAGGCGACGATGTCGCCGATATCGACATTTTT
>JAQCKY010000522.1 GCA_027592155.1 Pseudomonadota bacterium | reverse complement strand
GGGGTATGGTTATGACCGGACCCGGTTTGCCGAGAACAAGCGCGCGGTTGAAGACAAAGAACTGGGCCCCATCGTCAAAACGGTGATGACCCGCTGCATTCATTGCACGCGCTGCATTCGTTTCGCGACGGAAATTGCCGGTGTCCCGGAACTTGGCGCTACCGGTCGCGGCGAAAACATGGAAGTCGGCACTTACGTTGAAAAGGCCCTTACGTCAGAGCTCTCCGGTAATTTGATCGATCTTTGCCCGGTCGGTGCTTTGACCTCAAAACCATACGCCTTTGTCGCGCGATCCTGGGAGCTCAAAAAGACAGAATCGATTGATGTGATGGACGCGCTTGGCTCCAACATCCGCGTCGATGCCCGTGGGCCGGAGGTTCTGCGCGTCCTGCCACGCAACAATGACGACGTAAACGAAGAATGGATATCCGATAAATCACGCTACGCCTGCGATGGTTTGCGGCGCCAGCGTCTCGACCAGCCCTATGTCCGGAAAGACGGAAAATTGGCGGCCGTCGATTGGCCGGAAGCGTTCAATGCGATCCGAGATCGGATTGCCGGCCGGGACGGACCTAAAATCGCGGCGATTGCCGGTGATTTAGCGGACTGCGAGTCGATGGCGGCATTGAAGGATTTAATGGCTGCGATTGGCTCGCCCAATCTCGATTGCCGCCAAGACGGCTCACGGATCGGTACGCAAGGCCGGGCCGGATATATCTTCAACTCCACGATTGCGGGGATCGAAGATTCCGATGCGTTGTTGATTGTCGGCTCTAATCCGAGGTGGGAAGCAACCGTTCTAAATGCCCGTATTCGCAAACGTTTTTTGATGGGTCCATATCCCATCGGCGTTATTGGGCCGGAGTCTGACCTCACCTATAAACATGAGAATCTCGGCGCCGGTCCCGAGACCTTGAGCGCCTTGGCGAAGGGCGAGATCGCCTTCGCCGAGCTCTTGAAAAACGCCGTACGGCCGATGGTTATTCTTGGTGCCGACGTCCTGACCCGCCCGGACGGGCAGGCCATTCTGAAAACCATCCATGATATGGCCGAGGAATTCGGGATCGTCACTAATGGCTGGAACGGATTTAACGTCCTGCAACGGGTCGCAAGCCGGGTTGGCGGACTGGATCTGGGCTTTCTGCCGCAAGAGGGCGGTGCCGATCTCGAGCGCATTTTGAGCGGTACGGCTTCTGGCTGGATCGATACGGTTTATCTGCTGGGCGCCGATGAATTCGATACCGACCGCCTTGGCGATGCCTTTGTGATCTATCAGGGGCATCACGGCGACGCCGGTGCCCATCGGGCCGATGTGATCCTTCCCGGCGCCGCTTATACCGAAAAGAATGCCACCTACGTTAATACCGAAGGACGCGTCCAGCATGCATCGCTGGCGACGTTTCCGCCTGGCGATGCGCGCGAAGATTGGACGATCATTCGCGCGTTGTCCGAGGTCATCGGGCATAAGCTGCCCTATGACAATCTGGCCGCCATCCGTGCCCGCATGGTGGAGATTAATCCGGTTTTCGCCGATGTCGGTGTTATCCAGGCGGCGGCGTGGGGCCCTCTCGGCGAAGGCGGCGCCATAGAGGCCTCGCCCTTCACGACGCCGATCGAGAATTTCTATATGACTGACCCCATCAGCCGCGCCTCCGAGACGATGGCGAAGTGCACGGCCGCCGCGCAAGGTGAACCGGCAAGGACGGGCACCGATGGCTGAGTTCTGGACAGCTTACCTTTGGCCCTTGCTCTGGATCGTCATCAAGATCCTGGCCATTGTGGTTCCGCTGTTGCTTGCGGTTGCTTATCTTACGCTGGCGGAACGCAAGGTGCTGTCGGCGATGCAGATGCGCCGGGGGCCGAACGTGGTCGGACCGTTCGGGCTGTTGCAGCCGATTGCCGACGGCATGAAGCTGTTCTTCAAGGAAACGATTATTCCGTCGGGCGCCAACCGGGGTGTCTTTATTCTGGCGCCGATGTTGACATTCTCGCTGGCCTTAATCGCCTGGGCCGTTATTCCTGTCGGCGCGGGTCTCGTACTCTCCGATCTCAATGTCGGCATCTTGTATCTCTTCGCGATTTCATCGCTCGGCGTGTACGGCGTTTTGATGGCGGGTTGGGCGAGTAACTCGAAATACGCGTTCCTCGGCGGTCTCCGTTCGGCCGCCCAGATGGTGTCTTACGAAGTCTCCATGGGCTTTGTCATCATCACCGTCTTGCTGGTCGTCGGATCCCTGAACCTCAGCGACATCGTGATGGCGCAGAAGGGCTCCTTCGGGATGTTCAACTGGTTCTGGCTGCCGTTGCTGCCGATGGCAGTGATTTTCTTCATCTCGACATTGGCGGAAACCAATCGGCATCCGTTCGATCTTCCCGAGGCCGAAGCCGAACTTGTATCGGGGTATAACGTCGAATATTCGGCGATGACCTTCGCGCTGTTCTTTCTCGGCGAATACGCCAACATGATTTTGATGTCGGCGATGACCAGTATTTTGTTCTTAGGAGGGTGGCTGCCGCCATTCGACATCGCACCCTTTACCTGGATACCGGGCCCGATTTGGTTCGCGCTGAAGATCGCGTTCTGTCTGTTTATCTTTATTTGGGTACGCGGCACGTTTCCGCGGTACCGCTATGACCAGCTCATGCGTCTGGGCTGGAAAGTGTTTCTGCCGATTTCCTTGGCAGCCGTTGTTATTGTCGCCGGCTTTTTGGTCACGTTCGACCTGGTGCCGGCTTAGTCGATGTGGAGGAGGAGTTTTTAACGGATGGGTGTCCTTGATCGCAGCGCAAAGACGGTGTTTTTGGCGGAACTGGTTTCCGGCATGGCGCTTACTCTGCGCTATTTTTTCAAGCCCAAGGTGACGCTGAATTACCCTTATGAGAAGGGGCCGCTCAGCCCCCGTTTCCGGGGTGAGCATGCGCTGCGCCGCTATCCGAACG
>JAQCKY010000521.1 GCA_027592155.1 Pseudomonadota bacterium | reverse complement strand
ACGCGGCCCGATCACCCGGCGATTATCCAGGGTGACACGCGGATAAGTTATCGTGAACTATTGGACAACGCCGAAGCGCTGGCGGGCGGATTGGTCGGCTTGGGCGTTGGCAAGGGTGATGTCGTTGCGATTCAACTGCCCAACGTCGCTGAGTTCATTTATGCCTTTATTGCCATCACGCGTATCGGCGCGGTTATGCAGACGGTCCATATGCCGTACCGGGGCGCGGAGATGGAACATCTGCTGTCGCACAGCGACGCGCGGGCCGTGATCTGCGTCGATCAATTCCGGGATTATCCGACCGCAGAAATACTTGGAGGACTGACGGGTAAGCTCGATAATCTCGAGCATGTCATCGTCTATGGTAACGCCGGTGACGGGCAGGTCGGTTTGGCGGGACTGTTCGATTCTCCGGCGAGCGATGTTTCTCGCCCCGCGCCGGCGGACCCCAGCGTGATGCTCTATACCTCCGGCACGACCTCAAGCCCTAAAGGCATTGCGGTGGATTCATACCCGTTCGCCGGAAACGCCAGGCTTGCGATCGAGGAATTTAAGGTCACCGAAAACGACGTCGTTCTTTGTCCGGCGCCCTTTAGTCACCTTTATGGTCTCTGTGCCCTGCAAATTGCACTCTGCGCGGGGGCGACCAATCTTTTGCTGCCGATGTTTACGCCACCGGACTTTGTGAAATTGGTCGAGGCGGGACGGGCGACGATGCTGTTTACCGGCCCGGCCCATCACGCGGCGTGCCGGCAAGCGGGATTGTACGATGGCGCGGATTTATCCTCTGTCCGGATCGTCGTCACGTCGGGCGCGGCTTGCCCGCCGGAACTCGCGGCTTATGTGGACGACCTCTTGCCCAACGGCAAATCTCTCCAGCTATGGGGGATGACGGAACTTCAGGCGGGTACCTATAACCGGCCCGGCGACACGGCGGAGCAACGATATAACACGGCGGGTTTTGCCACCCCCGGTATGGAGATTCGTGTCGTCAGCGAGGAGGGGGCGGTATTGAATGCCGGCGACGAGGGGGAGTTGCAGATTCGCGGCAGCTCGGTCTTTCCAGGATATTACAAAAACCCCGAGGCCAACGCCGACGCCTTCGACGATGGCTGGTTCCGAACCGGTGATCTGGCGACCATCGACGGCGCCGGATATCTGACCATTACCGGCCGAACGAAAGACATCATCAATCGCGGTGGTGTGAAGTTTAACCCGGCGGACATCGAGGCCTTGATCAACACGATGCCCGCAGTTCAGATGTCTGCCATCGTCCCGGTTAAAGATGCTGTCCTCGGCGAGAAGGCTTGCGTGTTTGTGCAGCCCGTTGAAGGTGAGACGGTGACGCTCGGCGCCATCACGGAATTTCTCGAGAGAAAGCAGGTTGCCAAGAACAAGTGGCCGGAGCAGCTTGAAGTGGTGGCCTCGCTGCCGCTGACACCGACGCAAAAAGTTATGAAAGGGCGCTTGAAGCCCAGTTGATTGGATAATGACGATGCATGAAGAGTTTTTAGTTTCCGGCGAGTATGTCAATTCCGATCATTCGGACGTCATCGACTACGCCCATGAAAATATCGGCAAGGCGACCACGGACCTCGATAAGGTCTTGAACCTGTATTACGCGATCCGGGACGGCATTCGTTACGACCCCTATCTGCCGATCAACGATCCGGCGAGCTACCGCGCCAGTGATGTCTTGTCGCGAGGACGGGGGTGGTGCGTCCCGAAGGCGGCGTTAATGGCGGCCTGTGCGCGCATTCACGGCATACCGGCCCGGCCCGGGTTTGCCGATGTTGTCAATCATCTGGCAACCGAGCAATTCCTGGAATCGCTCGGTGACGATATATTTTATTGGCATGCCTATTGTGAAATGTTCCTCGATGGAAAATGGGTCAAGGCGACGCCGGCTTTCAATAAGGAGCTTTGCGATAAGTTCGGGTTGAAGCCGTTGGAGTTCGACGGCAAGACGGATTCTCTGTTTCACGAATTCGATAAGGCGGGCAACAAACATATGGAATACCTCAATGACCGGGGACCGTTCCTGGATGTGCCGTTTGAGGACATTCTGGCGACCTTCCGCGAAAAATACCGTGCCGAGTGGGTTGAAGGTCCCGGCGGCGATTTCGAGGCGGAAGCAGAAGCTGAAAACAAAGCTGGAGCGTAGGGGGGCAACGCCATGGCGAAGGCAAAACGGGAAATCGAACCGGAAGAGGCAAAGAAAAAGCTTCTCGAATATTGTCTGCGTAAAGGCGCGCTGGTTGCCGGTGTGGCCGACTTAGAAGCGATCCAACGCATTGCCCCGGAAGGCTACCGGCCGACCGATATGATGCCCCGGGTAAAATCCGTCATTTCGCTGGGCGTCGGTGGGCAGACCCAAGGGGCTTGGACGGTTCCCGCCAAGGCGCTGTCGTTTTTTGGCAGCACCGAGGGGCGGGCCTATACGATCGCTTATGGATTGGCGTTTTATATCGAGCGCACCTTCGGCGCGCGGTCGATCTATTGTCCGCCCGATATCGATACGGAGCAGGGGCCGCGGGTCCCGCTTCAAAGTCTCAAGCTTCATGCCGAACTTGCCGGGATCGGCGCCCGGTCGCTTGCCGGCGATATCCTCCTCCATCCGGAATTCGGCTATATGTATTTCGCCTCGGTTTTTACCGAACTGGAATTGCCGCCAGATCCGCCGATGGCGGAGAACCCCTGTCCGGCGCCGTCCTGCGTCAATATGTACCGCCAGATCGGCAAGACACCCTGTATGAAGTTCTGCCCGGTGCAGTGCCTGAGCGGCACCATCGATGATGACGGTAATCAAGCGGAGATGAATTACGACATGGCGGCCTGCGCCGAGATGACGCAGCAATATGAGACCGTGCCGCGGGTGATCGCCGACGCGATCCGCGCTGAAAGCGAAGAGGAACGCGACGACGCCCTCTTTTCGCCGGAAT
>JAQCKY010000520.1 GCA_027592155.1 Pseudomonadota bacterium | reverse complement strand
GCTCGGGCTCGGGCTCGGGCTCGGGCTCGGGCTCGGGCTCGGGCTCGGGCTCGGGCTCCTCAAGAGCGACTTCCGGCTCTGATTCGGGCTCCGATTCGGGCTCCGGTTCAGGTTCAGGTTCGGGCACCACTTCCGCGACAGGTTCCGCTTCTGGCTCTGGCGCAGCAGCTTCTGCTTCGCCGCCCTCTCCTTCCTCATCTTCCGACAAAATTCGCCGGATAGAGGCAAGAATGTCCTCCATCGACGGTTCAGCTTGAGGATCGTTTTCTTCTGCCATCAGTCGATCACTATTTCCAAGTTGTTTCCCCGTGGTCCGATTTTGCGTCCCGGCCCACTTCCTCTCCTTGGTGCCCGACCTTTTTTATCGTGGGTCATTTTAGACCGCCCGCGGCTTTACCGTCGGGAGCCCTATTTCGCCGTCATCGGCTTCGTCATACTCTCCGAACCATCAACATCGCCTTGGTCCGAGCTTGATCCCCCCGCAATTTTTTCGCGCACCTCGTTGTAATGGCCCAATGGATTATAGACGTCCACCGGCAGCGATAGGTTCGCGGCGGAAAGATCGCCGACGGCCGACTTCAATTCGTAACTTGCAACGACTTCATCTCGTTCTGCCCGCACCAGACTAACCCGGGCATCGAGAAGTTCTTGTTCCGCGTCCAACACGTCGAGAACCGTCCGGGATCCCACAGCGGCTTCGCGGCGAACACCGTCGAGCGCAATCTCGCTGGCGGCAATTTGGGCCTGGATGGATTTAATCCTAGCCCGCGCCGTTACCAGGGTTTCCCAGGCGTCCGTCGCGGCCTGAATCACGTCGCGCTTGCTCGTTTCAAGATCGAGGCGAGAACGGCCGGCATCTTGCTTGGCTTCCCGCAGGCGGGAATAAACCGCCCCGCGCTGGTATAGCGGCACGGTCAAGTCGAGCTGGATTTCTGCTGAGTCCTGGCGGTTGGTGTTAGACGAAAATTCGAACCGTTGGTCCAGGGACCCCGTCACCGTAAGGGTGGGCAATAACTCACCCCGAACCGATTTCACGGTCTGCAGAGACGCACGCTCCACATATCCCGCCGCGACGACGTCTGGATGATTAGCTCGCGCCTTACCGATAGCTTCCTGAACAGAGGCCGGCAATCCATCGAGCGGCGGCGGTGAGGACAATCTAGCAGGGGCCGCACCAACCGCATTTTCAAAATTAGCCCGAGAAATCTTAAGGTTACCCTCGGACTGAATTCGATCCGCCGTGGCACCAGACAAACGGGCCTCCGCCTGGCTGACATCCGTTCGGGTAATTTCACCGACACTGAACCTGTCACGTGTCGCCTGGAGTTGTCGTCGCAGGACTTCTTCATTGTTGATGTTGAGCCTCAAGACCGCCTCATCACGCACCACCGCAACATAGGCGGTTACGGTGCTAAGCAGCACATTTTGCTCCGTACCGCGCAAACGGGCGCGCTGCGCTAAGACATCGAGTTCGGCCTTATCGACGGCAGCAACGGTCCGAAACCCGCGGAATATATTCTGCCGAATATCCAAGCCAAGCCCACGCGGTGTCCGAGTCTGAGATCGATCGGGTGTTCGGTTGCTGACATCGGTGTGATTTCGAGAGACATCACCGGCCACCTCGACCGAAGGTCGCCAGTTGGAGAGCGCCTGAGGAACCGCTTCATTGGTCGACCTTAGATTAGCGCGGGCAGAGAGCAAAGTCGGGTTTTCCAAATAGGTCTTGGCCAGAGCCTCCTGTAAAGACTGGGCAAAGGCTGATGGCGTCAACATGGAGGACGCAAACAGCGCTGCACTCAACGATAGACCCAAGAATGTAATGCCGTTTGTCTTCATTTTCTTCCTCTCTGCCGCTTTGAGCTGAGATGCCACCGCCAGGTTATCTAGACACCCCACAGAATTCACATCTCAATATGACGCAAAACCGGCAGAAATCCAGTGTAAAACCCAATAGCGACGCTATTTCAAATAGATTACCAAATCCTTGCACTTCGGGGCCGCGACCGGATCAAGCCAACCCCACGGCAGTAAGTCTCGTATCAGTGACAAGAAACGACACAATATTTACCCCGGAATTCCCCGTTAAATTTCCGATAGTAGAAGAAAATCAGCGCATTAGAACTCAAAAACTAAATGCCGGCACCGGTTCAAAGCCGGGTAAGTATGGTGAACCACCGTCCATAAACTCGCGAATCGTCACATTATCGCCGAATTTTTGCGCGAGAATTCCCTTGCCCTGTTGGTTGGCCCGCATCCGAATCGCCGACAATCTCCCACCCTCCCCGGACAGTTGATCGAAAATTGACGCCGGCACATCCTCAACCGACCCGCCAAGTATGATGACATCGAACGGGGCCTGTTCAGGATATCCGGCCGTCATTTTTCCTTCAACAACCGCGGCGTTATCGATGTCCAAACTGCTGAGAGCCTCGCCCGCGACACCGACCATAGCGGGGTCCTCTTCGAGGGCAACGACGGTGCCGGCTAGTCGCGCAGCAATCGCTGCTGAATATCCGGTACCGCATCCAAGAACGAGAACCAGGTCTTCCGGTCGAATCGCCGCTTCCTGCAGCAACCTCGCCAGCAACATCGGCTCCATCAAACAGCGATTATTTCCGATCGGCAGTGCTTCATCCACATAGGCGACCGAACTCATTTCACCGGGCACAAACTTTTCACGTGGAATCTCCAACATCGCGTCAATGATCCGCTCATCCGTCACCTGATTGGGCCGAATCTGACATTCAACCATGTTTTGACGGGCCGTGTTGAAATCCATATTTACTCCTTGCGCAAATGCCCCGCGCACTACCTCGGTTTAACGGGAGAGCGGCGGTGCTCCGTCGTTCCCCCTACGCTTGACTATTTAACCGACCGCGGTTTGGAATGATAGAGGGGATTTAATACAGGATACTATGAACAGCCTGCCGTTGACGGCTTGA
>JAQCKY010000519.1 GCA_027592155.1 Pseudomonadota bacterium | reverse complement strand
AGCGCCAAACTTTTCATAACCGAATTCAGCGCGGCCTTCGCCGAGCCATAGACATACATGCCGCCACTATTGCCGGCCAAAGACCCCAGATGACTGGTGACGGCAAAAATAATTTTTCGTTCCGACTTCGCGACTTGGCCGGCAAACCGTTCGGAAAGTCTCAAGGGCGCGGCGGTATTGACCCGAAACGCGTTCATCCAGCCCTCATAATCGGTATTGCCGAATTCGGAGGGCCACGGCTCCAAGACACCGGCGTTGTTGGCCAAAATGTCAATAGGCCCATCGCCAATATCTGCCGTCAGATTTTCAATACCCTGCCCGTCGGTCACGTCGAACTGGTGAACCAAGACATCGCCCCTGACGGACAAGAGATCCGCTGCATCATTCTTATCGCGGCAAGTTGCATGCACCCGCCATCCATCCGCGGCATATTGTCGGGTAAATTCCAGACCAAGACCGCGATTAGCGCCGGTCACCAGAACCGTGGGCATATCTTCGTCCCCTTAATGTAAACGCTCGATCGCAACGGCGGTTGCCTCCCCACCTCCGATGCATAGCGCCGCAACGCCTTTATCGAGTTCATATTTCTGTAGGGCGCTCAGCAACGTAACAATGATCCGTGCCCCCGACGCGCCAATCGGATGGCCCAACGCGCAAGCACCGCCATGGACATTCACCTTGTCGTGGGGAATATCGAGTTCCCGCATCGCCGCCATCGTAACGACCGCGAATGCTTCGTTAATTTCAAACAGGTCGACATCCTCTTTCCCCCAACCCGCCTTCTCCAGTACCGACGTGATGGCGCCGACCGGTGCCGTCGTAAACCATTCCGGATCGCTGGCGTGGGTCGCGTGGGCAGATATCCGGGCAAGCGGGGTGAAGCCCCGTTTCTCGGCTTCGGATAGTTTCATCAGGACGAGCGCCGCCGCCCCATCGGAAATCGAGCTCGAATTTGCCGCCGTGACCGTACCGTCTTTGGCAAACGCCGGCCGCAGGTTCGGGATTTTACCGAGATCCGCCTTCAAAGGCTGTTCGTCCCGGCTGACTACGTGCTCCCCTTTCCGGGTCGTGACGGTGACGGATGAGACCTCCGCATCAAATGTACCGTCCTCAATCGCCTTCTTGGCACGCTCCAGGGACGTGATCGCAAAATGATCCTGGGCCTCCCGGGTGAACTGATAGTGCTGGGCGGTATTCTCGGCAAACACCCCCATCAGCGTTCCCTTGTCATAAGCGTCCTCCAACCCGTCGAAGAACATTGAATCCAGCATCTGGCCGTGCCCCATGCGCATACCGGCACGAACCTTGGGCAGCAAATAGGGCGCGTTGCTCATGCTCTCCATGCCGCCGGACACCATAACGTCGTGAGAGCCGGCCAGGATATTGTCATGGGCGATCATCGTGGCTTTCATGCCGGAGCCGCACATCTTGTTGACGGTCGTCGCCCCAACAGATTTTGGAATACCGGCACCAAGCGATGCCTGCCGCGCCGGAGCCTGCCCTTGACCGGCGCCCAGGACAACCCCCATCACGACATCATCGATAACCTCCGGCGCCGTGCCTGCCTTCGCCAATGCCGCAGAAATTGCGACCGCGCCCAACTCAGGTGCCGATGCATCCGCGAGGTCACCGGCAAGCCCGCCCATCGGTGTCCGCGCCGCACCGACAATTACGATTGGGTCCGTCATAACAGCTAATCCTTCTTCGATTTTGTAGAATCAATATTTACCCAACCACCGAGAAG
Source organism: Pseudomonadota bacterium (assembly GCA_027592155.1). Classification (GTDB taxonomy): domain Bacteria; phylum Pseudomonadota; class Alphaproteobacteria; order Rhodospirillales; family UBA2165; genus JAQCKY01. Next base: position 1,203 of record JAQCKY010000519.1, on the reverse strand, counting down.
CTACCCGGCATGGTTTAACAGGTCGCGAACCTTCGACGTCATTTCTTGAAACGATCTTCCCGCTAATTTTTCCCGACGAAACAATACTTAGAGTCTTTGGAATCATCGTTATCACACCTAAAGCCTCAACAGGATAAGGACGCTCACCATCATTGAAAACGCCGACGCTTGAAAGCGCGAATGTCCGCGACCGAGAAACGAAACCATTCGCCATTCGCACGCTGCTCCGCAAAGCGTCGATGCCAGTATGCCTCAATGCCCGGCGGATCGTCGGTGCGGATTGCATGTTCTAAGGTGACCTTCTCAGGTAGCGCCACATTGATCTGTTTGACGCGACGCTCAAGCTCATCGCTGCGACCGACCTTGTAGTATTTGCCGGACTTCAGGAGGTATACAAAGCCTTCACTCACGGAGGCAGGAACATTCTCTCCCTGTCCAGGCTCCGGTAGCAGGTCCAATAGGTCAACGAAGTCACCGCGCTCACTCACCCGCTTTCTTAGAGCCGATATCAACCCCGCCTTATTACCAAAATGATTAGCGAACGTGGTGTGGCCTGGAAAGTCGTCGTGCTCGCGCGAATACATTCGGATATCAATCTCAGCTGGGACGCGCCCATAGTGCCGGACAACCTCAGCATATTGCCGCAGCAACTCATCAGACGAGAACTTGTGTTGTTTCTTGTTGGGCTTGTAGCCCGCCTCTTTAAGGGCATCGCCCCAACACCGCCAGTACACGCCATGCCAATCAGACACGCGAATGCCGGTCTCTCGCTCGAAAACCTGCCGCCCTGGTGGGTGTCCGTTCTTGCCGGCTACACGCCTTATTTCGTCAACAATGTGCTCTTTTGTTGGCATTTCTATAACTTAGCTTGATGTTCAAGCTCTAGTCACCCTCTGGAATTTCCCGAAAGTGGCGGGCCATGGGCAGAGGCTTAACTGCCGTTCATTCTACATTCGCCTATTCCGCCCCCTCCCCAAACTGAGCGGCGACGTCACGGGCACCGTGCAGAACACGCATGATAATCAATTCAGTATCAGTGAGACGCTAGTAGATGACGTAATTTTTGTGAAAATGCGCGCGTAGTCCCGGCTCTATAAAGTCCCGTTTCGGGCCGATTTCAGGGTTGTGACCAAGCCGCTCAAACCGCTCCTGAATCTCATGGACAAAGCGCGTTGCCATATCTGGCGCATCTTCGGAGATAAA
>JAQCKY010000518.1 GCA_027592155.1 Pseudomonadota bacterium | reverse complement strand
TGACTAACCCGCCCGGCGGATATTCTCATCTGTTCGAGCGGGATGAGCGGGATGATTCATGGCGTGAGCGACGCCTGAAGGACGGCACGACAATTTCACAGTAACCTACGCTAAGGAGGCAACGAGTGGCACGAGACGGCGAACAGCTGCGGCTTGGCGTATTTTTTAATCCGACGGGCCACCATGTGGCCTCTTGGCGTCATCCGGAGTCGCAGCCCGATGCGGGTGTAAATTTCGCACACTATTCGGAAATCGCCCAGACCGCCGAACGCGGCTTGTTCGACATGATTTTCCTGGCGGATTCCGTCTCGGTCCGTCGGGCCAGCATGGAAGCCCTCAGCCGCTCTGCACAATATATCGCGAGCTTCGAGCCGCTTACGTTGCTCTCGGCGTTGTCGGTCGTTACCAAGCATATTGGCCTCACGGCAACGGCATCGACCAGTTACAACGAGCCCTATCACGTCGCCCGCAAGTTCGCTTCCCTGGATATGTTGAGCGGGGGCAGGGCGGGGTGGAACCTCGTGACCTCCACCCAGGCGGCGGAAGCGCAGAATTTTGGCAGGGACGCGCATTTCGGCCATGCCGAACGGTACGAGCGCGCCCGTGAATTCGCCGAGATCGTCCGAGGCCTATGGGATAGTTGGGACGATGATGCTTTTGTGCGCGACGTCGATTCCGGCATCTACTTCAAACCCGGTGCTCTGCACAGTCTTGATTATGTCGGTGAGCATTTCTCCGTCGCCGGCCCCTTGAACGTTGCGCGGACACCGCAAGGGTATCCTGTGATCGTGCAGGCCGGCGCCTCCGACGCCGGGATTGCGATTTCCGCTGAGTTTGCAGAAGTCACCTTCTGCACGCCGAATTCCTTGGATTCCGCGAAGGCCTATTACGACAAGTTGAAGGCGAAGATGTCCGAATTCGGAAGGCCCGCAGAGCACTGCAAGGTTATGCCCGGCCTCAGTGCGATCATCGGCGATACCGAGGCGGAAGCCGAAGAAAAATACGAAGAGCTGCAGTCGATGATTCATCCCATTGTCGCCCGGGATATTCTGGGCACGGTTTTAGGCCATATTGATTTGTCGCCCTATCCCTTTGATGGACCGCTGCCGGAAATTAAGGATACCAACGCATCGCTCAGCACCGTCGAAGAGCTCACGAAGATCGCGAGAGATGAAAATCTCACGATCCGGCAGCTTGCCATGCGGGTCGCCGGGGCACGCGGCAAGGCCGTCATCCGTGGGACGCCGGAACATATTGTCGATTTTATGGAGGACTGGTTCGTCAATCATGGGTGTGACGGATTTAATATTCTGCCGCCGGTGCTGCCCGGCAGCCTCAATGATTTCGTCAATAAAGTAGTCCCCGAACTCCAGCGGCGCGGCCTTTTCCGCACCGAATATACCGGATCTACCTTGCGCGAGAATCTTGGACTTCCTCGACCGGAAAGCCGTTACAAGGGCGCGACATCCGATGCAAAGCTGACCGAGATGGCCGCCCTTCGGTAGCGTTTCGGAGTTTGATACTGCGGTGGTCCCTTGCGGCGGCTCAGCGGTGGGGTATATCACGTCGTAAGTGATGGCCCTCTCAACCGAAGGGACCGCAGATGCCCTATACCGATATTCTAAAAGCCGCCGGATTAACGGAAGCGGAGTTGAACGGCGGTTCGATGCCGGTCACGACGCCGATCGACGGCAGCGAGCTGGCGCGCCTTGCAGAAAACTCAACCGCAGATGTCGATGCTGCCGTATTGCGAGCCCGGTCGGCCTTCGAGGCATGGCGCAAGGTTCCGGCGCCGAGGCGTGGTGAGCTTGTCCGTCTGTTTGGCGAGGCGTTACGTGCTAACAAAGAGGCGCTCGGGCGCCTTGTTACCCTTGAATGCGGAAAGATCCTCCAGGAGGGGTTGGGGGAAGTGCAAGAGATGATCGACATCTGCGATCTCGCGGTCGGCCAATCCCGCCAGCTCTTCGGCCTCACCATTGCATCGGAACGGCCGGGACATGTGATGCGGGAGACCTGGCATCCTCTCGGTGTGTGCGGTGTCATCAGCACGTTTAATTTTCCGGTCGCTGTTTGGGCCTGGAACGCGGCCTTGGCGCTCGTTTGCGGCGATCCGGTGATCTGGAAACCGTCCGAGAAAACGCCGCTATCGGCGCTGGCAACGCTGAAGATATTCGAGCGTGCTCTAACCAAATTTGGCGATGCGCCGCCCGATCTCTGCCAGATCGTCATCGGCGGCCGCGAGGTCGGTGAGGCTTTGGTCGCGAACCGGAATGTCGCTTTGGTATCGGCTACCGGATCGACCCGGATGGGTCATGCGGTGGGGCCGGCGGTCGCCCAGCGTTTTGGGCGCAGCCTGCTGGAGCTCGGCGGCAACAATGCCATGATTGTCGCGCCTTCCGCCGATCTCGGTCTCGCGCTCAGGGCGATCGTTTTCTCCGCGGCGGGAACCACGGGTCAACGCTGTACAACACTGCGCCGGCTGATCGTCCACGAAGAGATATACGATGACCTCATTCCAAAACTAAAAGACGTGTTCACGTCTCTGCCAATCGGCGACCCGCTTGCAAACGGAACGATCGTGGGCCCCCTCATTGACGGCGATGCTTTCGAGCAAATGCAGCGGGCCTTGGAAGATGTAAAAGGCAGCGGAGGGATGTTCACCGGCGGCGAGCGGGTCCTGGAAGACGATTATCCGGCCGGATTCTATGTCAGGCCGGCAATCGCGGAAATGCCCTCACAGACCGAGATCGTAAAAACGGAAACCTTTGCACCGATCCTTTATGTGCTGAAATACCGGGGACTGGATGAAGCGATCCGGATGCACAACGATGTGCCGCAGGGGCTGTCTTCCTGCATATTCACCACGGACCTCAGAGAAGCGGAAACTTTTTTGTCGGCGGTGGGATCCGACTGCGGGATCGCCAACGTCAATATCGGTCCTTCCGGT
>JAQCKY010000517.1 GCA_027592155.1 Pseudomonadota bacterium | reverse complement strand
CCCGCCCCAACGTCGCCTAATTCCACAGCTTCTTGCTGGCCCGCCGGGCACCCTCAGCCAAGGACTCCAGCTTGGCCCAGCAGACAGAAGGATGGCCGACCCGGTGGCCGAGACCGCAATCGGTGCCGCCCAGCACGTTCTCCTTGCCCACCAGATTGGCATAGCGGATCAAACGTTCGGCAACCAGATCCGGATGTTCGATGAAATCGGTACAATGACCGATCACGCCGGGAATCAGGGTCGCGCCGTCGGGCAACTTGACGTCCTCGAAGACGCTCCATTCATGCTCGTGGCCCGGGTTCGACGCCTCAATCGAGAAGCTCATCGCCTTCACGCTGAAGATGATGTCGGCAATGTCCCGCAACGGGATATCGTCGGCATGGGGGCCCTTGAAGCTGCCCCAGCAGACATGGAGGCGAACCTTCTCCGCCGGAATATTGCGTAGCGCGTGGTTAAGCGCCTCAACCCGCATGGTCGCGTATTTCTGATATTCCGCCACGCTCATATCGGGCAGGCAGCACCATCCGTCGGGCAGGTCCGGATCATCGATCTGGAGCAGGAATCCGGCTTCGACAATGGCCTCATATTCGACCCTCATCGCCTCGGCGAGGGCATAAACGAACTCCTCGTCGGTTTTGTAATATTCGTTCGGCATCCAATGCTCGATAGTGCCGGGGGTGTTGGCCGGCAAGTAAGCCTCAGCCACATCGACGCCCTTGAGCGCCGCCTTGAAGTTAGCGATATCCTGCTGCACCTCGGCCTGACCGATATAGCTGAGCTCATCGACGCAAACCGCAAGCTTGGGGCGGGAACGCTGAAACTGCATCGGGTTGGCTTCGAAATAGCCGGGAAAGCGTTTCCGGTCCCGCGCCGTCATATCAAGCTGGTAACGGCCGTCATCGAGAGGTTCGCGGACCTCGAAACCGCCGAGCCGTTCCCGCACATAAGTGGTAAAATTGAGCTTGGATAGCTCTCCGTCATTGACGCTGTCGACACCGCACTTGATCTGCTGTTGCACGATTTCCGATACCGCTGAGGTAAGCTGGCTCTGCAGGGCAGCGTCGTCGTAGTCCTCACCCCTCGCCTTGGCGGCAACCGTCGTCCGGAGATCATCCGGCCGAGGTAGCGATCCGGCATGTGTTACGAGTATTCGGTCTTCGCTGTAGATCATGGTGTGTCCTCCCTATGGGTTTGTTGAGGATATTAGATACTTAACGTGTAAAGCGATCAAGCACCTGTCGCCCACGGCATGACAAATTACGTTACTTTACAGGTTAAGTATTTCGTGCCAGCATTTTTGTGAACGGAGCGCAGATCGCGCGAATGAGGAGTGTGGTATGACGACAGCAGCGGAAAATGAAATCCTGACTCGGGTCGGTCCGGGCACGCCGATGGGTGGGCTCATGCGGCAATATTGGATTCCAGCAGCGGCCTCGACGGAATTTGAAGTCGACGGAGACCCGGTGCGCCTCAAACTGCTCGGCGAAGAGCTGATCGGTTTTCGGGATTCCAACGGCAAGGTCGGCATCATGGACCACCGTTGCCCCCATCGCTGCGCCTCTCTGTTTTTCGGCCGCAACGAGGAAGGCGGCATCCGCTGCGTTTATCATGGCTGGAAGTTCGACGCCGATGGCAATTGCCTCGACATGGCGAACGTCCCGCCCCACCAGGATTTCAAGCACAAGGTTCACGCCAAAGCTTATAAGACGGCGGAGCGCAACGGGCTCGTCTGGGTCTTTATGGGCGATCAGAAGAACATACCTGAGTTGCCGCCGATCGAAGCGACGCTGGCACCACCGGACCGGATGAACGTTAATTTTCAGTACCGGGAATGCAATTGGCTGCAAGCGGTGGAAGGTGAACTCGATACCTCCCATGTCGGCTTTCTCCATTTCGGGTCCGTCGACGCCAATGCGTTCACCGAATCCCACAGCCGCAATACGGTCAATAATCGCGCGCCCGAATATGTCACCGCCGAAACCGATTACGGCTTCATGTATGGCGCTCACCGTCCCGCCGAAGAAGGAGGAATTTACTGGCGCGTCGCCCATTTCTTATTTCCCTGCTGGACCATGCCTCCACTTGCCCCGCTCGGCGTCGATGTCGCCGTTCGGGCTTATGTGCCGATGGACGACGAAAACACCATGATGCTGATCATGCTGCACAAAGGCGCACGCACGGAAAACCACGTCGCTCTCCGGGAAGATATTTCCGGCGGACCGGACTTTAACTACGCCCCGCCCCCGACGGATCGCGCCAATACCGGTTGGTACGACCGCTGGCGGCTTAAAGAGAACAAGGATAACGACTATCTGATCGACCGCGAATTGCAGCGGGGACACAACTATACCGGCCTCCGGGGATTGATCCTGCAAGATCAGATGATCACCGAAAGCATGGAGCCGATTGTCGACCGGAGTATCGAGGTCCTGGCACCGACCGATATCGCCATCACCCAGATGCGCCGCGCCGTCCTGCGTGCCGCCAAGAACTATGCCAAGGATGGCACCCTGCCGGCCAGCGCGCAAAACCCCGACCTCTTCAAAGGTGCGCGTGGCGGACATTTCTTTGCCGATAAAGATGCAAATTGGCTCGACACCTACCACCGTATCATGGCCGAATCCGCCTACACGCCGGAAACCGCCCAGGCAGCGGAGTAGGGCAGCAGAATGGGACGGCGGAATAAGCATCTGAATTTATGATAGAAACTGTCACTTTTCGCTCCGAAGACCTTGAACTCTCGGGTGCCCTACACATTCCCGATGGCTTGGCGCCCGGAGAAAAGCGCCCCGCCATCATCGTCATGCACGGCTTCGGCGGACATAAAGGCGGGCCGGCGCAAATGTGGTCTGCACCCCAGTTCACCGAGTGGGGTTACGTCGTCCTGCGCTTCGACTTCCGGGGCTGCGGCAGCAGCGAAGGCCCGCAGGGACGGGTGATTCCGACCG
>JAQCKY010000516.1 GCA_027592155.1 Pseudomonadota bacterium | reverse complement strand
TCCAGCGAATTGCCGTCCAACCGGTCCAGGGCCGGATGCCAAAACAAGCCCGCGGAACCGGCAGCGATAATCGCGGCAACCAGGATGGAACGAAACTTCATACTCAGAACTTAATAAGACGCTGCACCAATGGACCGGCGCCGGGTTTCGAAAACGGATCGACCTTAAAAATCACGCGGCGGTCGCCCGCAACCAATCCATAGACCCCGCCCGGCGACAAAGCATCGTCGGTTTTGGTCAGATCAACATTGAGCCCTGACACGGGCACCCGCAATTTGAGCTCTGGTTTATCCAGCCGGGCAAAGGTGATCTCTTTAACCGGGCGCGCCAATAAGATGACCGGGCTCGCACCAAATATGGTGAGGGACGGCAGATTAGGGTCTGTTTTGCCTGGCTTACTTCGAAACACCGTAACCGCGCTTTTGCCCGCAAGCTCAAGCGACAAATCCATCTTGCCGCCGTCGCATTCCACGTAACCACGCGAGACCCGCCCGCCGGTTACCGTACTTTTTGACTCTCCGATCGTTACCACCCCGCCGGTAATCTCTTCTCGTTGGCAAGATCGGAGATAGCCGATCACGATCATCTCGTCAGACGATAATCGATATTTTTGCCCGGGCTCCAATAGCTCAAAAACGGTTAGTTTGGATGCACCGCCCGACGCCTCCTCAACAACCGCCGTGGGCTCGGCAGCGCTGACAGCGTAAAGAGGAAGCGCAATGCCAATGAGCACCCCCATCACCAGGGCGCGCAACGGCATGGCATGAAATAAAAACTGGATCATCATTAAACAATCTACCAATCTTGGCGATATCTCCAAGATAAAAACCACGGCGCAATTTTAGTGGTCGCCCCGCACAGGGGTGATACATTATCGACAGCACCCCCACCTAGCGTAAGACCGGGAACGGTGTAGAGGCTCAACATGACAAGATCACTTGGAAGCGGAGATCCGCGCGACATGTTTGTGTCGCATTCGCTGTTTCGTGACCTCGATTCCGAAGTCATTACCGAAATAGCGGCGCTCGGAAGCCTCCGCAAATTAGATGCAAACCAACTCCTCTTCTCCAAAGGGGACGACGGAGATGCGCTATACGGCGTCGTTCAAGGGCGAATCCGTATCAGCAACTATGCCCCCGATGGACGGGAGATGGTCATCAACGTGATCGAGCCCGGTGAGTTATTCGGCGAAATTGCACTGCTGGATGGCGGACCGCGCACTGCCGACGCGACCGCCATGACCGCAACCGAACTACTTCAAGTTTTACGCGCCGATTTCGTCATATTTCTCGAAAGCCGGCCCGCGGTTGCCAGCCACTTCCTCAAACTGGTCTGCGAGCGCCTGAGAGCGACGACGGAGATGCTGGAGGACTCGGCATTCCTAAATCTGTCGGCCCGCCTCGCTAAAAGGCTGGTACGGCTTGCCGAGTCGAGCCGTGAGCAAACTCACAGAGACGGACCGCTGGAGCTCAAAATCTCTCAATCCGACCTTGGCCAACTCATGGGCGTATCCCGCGAAAGCATAAACAAGAGCCTTCAAGGATGGCGCCGCGACAATCTAATTGAGCTAAGCCGGGGAAAGATAACCATTCTCGACGTTGACGGGCTCGAGGAATTGATCGAAGAAGATGCTCTCGTCTAACGGGCTGTCTTCGCACATCATTTTCTGAATTTATGTCTCCAGCACCTACCATTACCGTCGGCGGCGTTAACCTGGAAGCCGTCTGGTTCGAACCCAAGGAACAGATATTTAACGGCGCGGCGGACCTCGTCCTTCTCCATGAGGGGCTGGGATGCGTCGCGCTCTGGCGTGATATTCCCCAATCCCTGGCAGACCGAACCGGCCGCCGGGTTTTTGCTTATTCCCGCCGAGGCTATGGGGGTTCCGATCCTTTCGAACTCCCCCGTCCGGTAAATTTCATGCACCACGAGGGGCTGCAGGTCCTTCCCTCTGTCCTCGACGCCGCGGGTATCAATCGTTGTATTCTTATCGGTCATTCCGACGGTGGCTCGATCGCGCTGATCAATGCAGGCGGTGCGCGGGACCCACGAGTTGAAGCGATCGTTACCATCGCCGCTCATGTGTTTAACGAACAGATCTGTGTCGATAGCATCCGCGCCGCCAAACAGGCTTATGACGATGGCGATCTCCGCGCGCGGCTTCTCAAATACCACGGCGACAATGTCGATTGCGCTTTTCGGGGATGGAACGATGTTTGGTTAGCCCCTGACTTCTGGCATTGGAATATCGAAGAATTTCTCGCAGGGATCCGCATTCCCTTGCTGGCCATGCAGGGTGAGGCCGATGAATATGGAACGAAAGCACAGTTAGAAACGATTACCGGCGGGGTTAGCGGCATTGTCGACAGCTGGATCATTCCCGGCGCGAAGCATTCTCCGCACTTACAGGCGTCGGACGCTGTCTTGGATCGCATCGCGGCATTTTTAAAAACTCACGGCTGATACTCCCCCGGCGCATTGCCACGCCGTTATCATCGTCTACTATGTCACCAGGGTTATAGAAAACTTTGATCAGGGGGGAATCAGTGAAAGCATCGGATCTGTTTGTTAAATGCCTCGAAGAAGAAGGCGTTGAACGTATCTTCGGCGTTCCTGGAGAGGAAAACGCCGATTTCATGATTTCCCTGCTCGATAGCGATATCGAATTTATGTTGTGCAGGCATGAACAGGCGGCGGCCTTCATGGCCGATGCCTATGGCCGTTTGACCGGAAAGGCCGGCGTCTGCCTGGCGACCCTCGGCCCCGGTGCGACCAACCTGATTACCGGCCTGGCCGACGCCAATATGGACCGGGCACCTGTCGTCGCGATTATCGGTCAGGGATCGACCAGGCGACTGCACAAAGAAAGCCATCAGAATATGGATTCGGTTGCCATGATGCAGCCGATCAGTAAATGGGCGCAGTCCATCGTGGCGCCTGAGAACGTAA
>JAQCKY010000515.1 GCA_027592155.1 Pseudomonadota bacterium | reverse complement strand
CTATGCTGGCGGCGGTTGATGGCGTCTCGGGTAATTGCCCGCAGACCGAAGATACCTTCCATTTGCTGTCGGCCGAGCGTCTCGCACTCCTTCAGCCTCATGCGGTCCTGGTCAATACGGCGCGCGGCGGGATTATCGATGAAGCGGCGCTTGTGGACGTCCTTAAATCCGGAAAATTGGCAGCCGCGGGCCTCGATGTGTTTGAGGCGGAGCCCACCGTTCATCCCGGGCTGATCGGGATGGAGAACGTTGTCCTTCTTCCCCACTTAGGATCGGCGACCCATGAAGGGCGGATCGCCATGGGCGAAAAAGTAATTGAGAATATCGAGGCTTATCTGGCGGGACGTCCCCTGCCAGATGGCGTCTGATTTAGGCGGCGTGGGCGGATAAGTCGGTGATGGTTGCCTGATCGCTGCAGAGGGCGCATTTCGGATCGGGACGAACCTTGACCTTCCGGAAGGTCGTATCCAGCCCGTCCACGATCAACAATTGCCCCGCCAGGCTCGTTCCGGCCCCGGTAATTTCCTTGATCACTTCGTTTGCCTGGAGAGAGCCCAGGGTGCCGCATAAGGCCCCCATGACACCGGCTTCGGCGCAGGTCGGCACGGTGCCCGGTGGCGGGGCCTCGGGGAAGATGCAGCGGTAACAGGGGTATTCGTTACCGAGATGGGCCTTATAGGTCGAAAGCTGCGCGTCGAAACGGTTAATCGCCGCGCTCACCAGGGTCTTGCCCGCGAGATAGCAGCTGTCATTGACCAAAAAACGGGTGGTGAAGTTGTCGCTGCCGTCCACGACAAGATCGAAATCGGCAATGATGCGGGCGCTGTTTCCGGCGCTAAACCGTTCCTCATAGACAACCACATCGACGTCCGGGTTCAGACCGGCAATGGTTTCTTTTGCTGAAACCGCTTTGGCGCGTCCGATATCGTCGGTTGCGTGAATGATTTGACGCTGCAGGTTGCTGAGATCGACGCTGTCGTCATCGACGATGCCGATGGTGCCGATCCCGGCGGCGGCGAGATACATCAAAACCGGCGATCCCAGCCCGCCGGCGCCGATGACCAAGACCTTGGCGTTCATGAGTTTTTGCTGACCTGCCCCGCCGATCTCCGGCATCAGGATGTGGCGGGCATAGCGTTCCAGTTGTTGATCGCTGAGAGCCACGGCGCTTCTAGTCCAACTCCAGCCCGTCAAACAGGGCTGTCGACAAATAGCGTTCGGCAAAAGACGGCAGGATGACCACGACCATTTTGCCTTTCATGTCGGAGCGCGAGCCAACCTCAAGGGCGGCGGCGATTGCGGCGCCGGAGGATATGCCCACCGGCATGCCTTCCAGCCGGGCCGCTTTTCGGGCCATGGCGAAGGCGGTTTCGTTGCCGATCTGGAGGACCTCGTCGATCATGTCGGTATTGAGATTCTGGGGGATAAAGCCCGGGCCGATGCCTTGAATCTTGTGCGGTCCCGGTGCGTGGCCGGACAGCACAGCGCTGTCTTCTGGTTCCACGGCGATCATCTTCAGGCTCGGCTTGCGCGGTTTGATGATTTCCGAGACACCGGTCAAGGCCCCGCCTGTGCCGACGCCGCTGACGATGACATCGACCGCTCCGCCCGAATCGCGCCAGATTTCCTCGGCCGTGGTGCGGCGATGAATGTCAGGATTGGCTGGGTTGCTGAACTGCTGCGGGATAAACGCATTATCGTGACTGTCCCGTATCTCCTCGGCGCGGGCGATGGCGCCCGGCATGCCCCGGCTGGTATCCGTCAGTTCGATCTCCGCGCCCAACAGCGCCAGCATCTTGCGGCGCTCGGTGGACATGCTTTCCGGCATGGTCAGGATCAGACGATACCCTTTGGCGGCACAGACGAACGCCAAAGCGATGCCCGTGTTGCCGGACGTCGGCTCCACGATGACCGCGCCGGGTTTTAGCGTGCCATCTTTCTCGGCAGCCTCGATCATCGCCAAGCCGATTCGGTCTTTGACCGACGACAGCGGGTTGAAAAATTCGCACTTGCCGACAATATCGGCCTCGCAGCCTTCCGAGGCGGCCAACCGGTTCATACGGACGAGAGGGGTGGCGCCGATGGTTTCGACGATATTGTCATAGACTTTGCCGCGGAATTCTCCAGTCGTATGGGTGGCGGGAGACTCAGATGGAGAAGTCGACATTGAGGTGGTCCTCGCTCAGGGGTTCTAGGTTCTTTTGCATGACGCCGCTGTCATTGGCACGGGCGCAAAGCTCATCAATGGTCACGGAATCCAGCCTGCTCATGAACTCTTCTTGGAGTTCCGTCCAGAGGGGCCGGATGACTCCATCCGCCATCGGCGATCCGCCATTGCTGTTGAGAGGATCTTCGGCGGTTTCCAGGTTGCGGATAACCCGGACGATATCGCCGAGGGAAATCCGTCGCCGCTCGCGGGCGAGATGATAGCCGCCCCGAGGGCCGCGCACGCCCTTCAGGATGTCGGCGCGCACCAATTGCTGCAGCGCCTGCTCGAGATAACGCCGGGGGGTCCCCTGACGGGCGGTAATATCCCGGCTTTGTACGGGCTCACCACCGCCGTGATAGGCAATATCGACAACCGCCTCGATGGCGTAGAGCATCTTTCGGGTAAGACGGATCATGATGGAGCTGCCTCCACGGTGATGCCCGTCGAGCCAAAACCGCTCTCGCCGCGCTCGGTCTCGCTGAGCACGGCGGTTTCTTGCCAGGCGACGGTGGCAACAGGGGCGACGATCATTTGGGCGATGCGCATACCCCGCTCCACCGTGAAAGGTTTGTCGCCCAAATTGATCAAGGTCACGCCAATCTCACCTCGGTAATCCGCATCAATGGTGCCGGGCGCGTTCAAAATTGTAATGCCGTGTTTGAGCGCCAGCCCGGATCGGGGGCGGACTTGGGCTTCGTAACCGCCGGGCAGCGCGATGGCGATACCGGTGGGGATGAGGGTGCGGGCGCC
>JAQCKY010000514.1 GCA_027592155.1 Pseudomonadota bacterium | reverse complement strand
CCCGCCTCGTCAGGCCATAAACGTATTATTCGAGGTGCCCTAAAGTATTCTTAAAAGTATTTGAGCATAGGATTGGTCAGGCCCGTCGCGCCGTCAGGGGCGATTCGGCATGAGACCAGACCTGGATCAAGCTGGCCTTATTCTCACTTTTACTTGAAATTTTCTTGGCAACATCTTGACGTTGCCGTGACCCGAACGTGGTCTCATCCCCGACGACGCCGACTCTTGACAGACTCGGACCTCTCGACCATCGTTTGTGTACGAACAATTCAGGAATGCACCCTATGGGATGGCGCGCCGCTGACCGCACCAAACAGACGTTGAAGGCACAGAACGACGATGCCCCCGAATACCTGCTGGAAGATCAGGTCGGCCATCTCCTGCGTCGCGCCCACCAGCGTCATACGGCGATCTTTCAGGCGAACATCGCCGACCAGCAGCTGACGCCGCTGCAATTCGCCGCGCTGATGAAGCTCGCCGATGTCGGAGAAGCGTCCCAGAATCATCTCGGTCGGCTGACCGCCATGGATGCGGCGACCATGCAGGGGGTCATCAAACGCCTGATTGCACGCGGTCTGATTGCCCGGCGCCCCGATCCCGACGATCGTCGCCGGCTGTTGCTGACCCTCACGGAAGACGGGCGCATTCTGGTCGATGTGGCGACCGCCCGGGGACACCGGATCTCGGATGAAACGCTGGAGCCGCTATCGCCGTCGGAACGGCAGACCTTCCTGAAGCTTTTGCTGCGTCTTACCGACTAAAGAAAACGGCGGCCCCCGTTACCTGGGGCCGCCGATTTATCGCCTGATGCGTATTCGCTTACGCTGCTTTTACTCTCGTCAGGAAGTCGTCGATTGCGGATCGCAATACCGACGCCTGATCATTCAGTTCCTGACCCGTGGACAGAACCTTTCGTGCAGCGGTGCCCGTTTCATCGGCAGCCTGGCTGACCGAGCTGATATTCGTATTCACCTCGCTCGTACCGGCCGAGACCTGCTGGATGTTGGACGCGATCTCCCGGGTAGCGGCATCCTGCTCTTCGACCGCCGCGGCAATCGAGGATGAGATATCGTCCACCGTCCGGATCGTGGTGCCGATCGAGGCGATGGCGTTCACCGCATCGAGCGTCGCACTCTGAATCGCGCCGATCTGTTCGGAGATTTCGTCGGTTGCCTTCGCGGTCTGGTCGGCAAGGGATTTCACCTCGGTGGCGACGACCGCAAAGCCTTTACCCGCTTCCCCGGCGCGTGCCGCTTCGATCGTGGCGTTAAGGGCGAGGAGGTTGGTCTGACTGGCGATGTCGTTGATCAGGTTGATCACTTCGCCGATCTTGCTTGCCGCTTCCTCGAGGCCTTTGACCTTCTGGTTGGCGTCGTCCGTTTCCTGGACGGCGGCGCGGGCAACCCGTGTACTTTCCGCCGCCTGTCGGCCGATCTCCTCAATCGACGACGACAGTTCCTCGGTAGCGGTCGCGACGGTCTGCGTATTGGTGCTCGCCTGTTCGGACGCGCTTGCAACGCTCGCCGAGCGCTTCGAGGTCTGCTCCGCCGTGTTGGTCAGGCCTTCTGCCGCGGTCTGCATTTCCGCAGAGGCAGACGCGAACACGCCAAGGGCATCGTTTGCCGTCTTTTCGAACGCGGCGGTAAGGGCTTCGATCTGCTCGGCACGCTGCTTGACGGCTTCCGTCTGTTTGGCATCTTCGGCGGCGCGCAGGCGTTCCTGTTCGGCCGCTTTCTGGTCGGCCTCTTTCTGCTTGGCGTCGGCGGCACGCTGTTCTTCCTGCAGCCGCTCGTTATCGATCATGTTCTCCTTGAAGACCTGAACGGCGGCTGCGATCTCGCCGACTTCGTCGGATCGGTCGATATGCGGTATCTCGCTCGCCGTATCGCCTTTCGCGAGGTTACCCATGGCTTCGATGATCCCGCTGAGAGGTCCGATAATGCTCTTGGCGATGGCAAGGCCGAGACCCGAGCCGGCCAACAAACCGATCACCGTGCAGAGACCGATGAGGATGAAGGCAAGTAATTTTGCTTGATTTAGCTCGTTTTCGCGAATGATGAGCAGGTTGCGTTCGATGGAGTCGAACTCTGCCATCAGGCCTCGGAAGCCGTCGAAATACTTCTTTCCTCTCGCCTCGGAGGTGACGTCCGCGACTTGCGTCATCGTGGACGTGGCACCCACGTTCCGCCTCATCTCGATCATCGGTTCGACGATCACGGCACGCCACTCGGATATCGTTTTTTCTACCTTCTCCAGCCGCGCGACCTGGGGCGGATTGTCGCTGACGGTGTTTTGCAGGCTCTTGATTTTTTCGTTGAACCTTTTCAGCCCGCCATTATAGGGCTCGAGGAACTCGTCTTTGCCAGCCAGCAGAAAACCGCGCATACCGGTTTCCATGTCAACAGCAGCGGCAACGATTTCCGAACCGGTTTCGAGAACACGATAGGTGTGGTTTACCCATTTGACCGTGTTATTAATGCTCAGGACCGACCATACCGTAACCGCGCCCGCGATGATGAGCATGCAAATCGGGATTGAAATGCCGATCAGGATTTTTGGCCGGACTCTGAGCTGGGTGGACTTTGATAGCAGGTTTTTCATGCAGGAAGCCTTTTAAATAAACTGACGCGTATTTCTATTTAGTGAAGTAGGCTTTTAACCTCCAATTAGTTTATTATCTTTTAACCTGACTGAATAAATGGACTTGGGCCCGTGGGGGGCGGCCACAAAAAACGGCGGCCCTGTTGAGGGATGGAGCGGATCATCGAGGCCCGGGAGGCGCGGGTCAGGTGGATGTTGCGATCAGCGGGATACAGGCATTTCGCCAGCGTGTACGGGCTGATCAGGTCGCCTGACAAGCGTCCAGCGCCGCGATCATTTCTGCGGGCGTGACGAACTTCCGGCGGGGTGCGCCGTCCGGCGCCGCTTCGACCTCCAACCGATCGATGACCTGCCAGTCG
>JAQCKY010000513.1 GCA_027592155.1 Pseudomonadota bacterium | reverse complement strand
CAAGATCGCTGCTGCATCCTCCGGCGCGCTGTCGCCGGTCCAGACCACATATTGATCGGGGCGGACCAGGATCATTTTGGACTCGTAGGCCTCTCGGCCGCCGTCATAGCTGTCGCGGACAACTTTGAAAGGGAAACCCTGGGACGTCGCCGCCGCCTCGAAAGGGGCGACATCGGCGTCCTCGACGCCGAACGCCAATAGCGAGTAGCCGGGGCCAAGCTCCTGGAAGACATTCTTGCCGGACGACAGAGGTTGCGGCGGTAGATGATGGCCGGCGCGGGCATCGAAACTGTGTTTACCGTGGGCGGTGCAAACGCCCCCCGGCGGCCCCATGACCACGGACGACCCTTCGTAGTTGGGCTCATAGGTCAGAACAAAGTCGCCGGCGGGGGTCATCAGTCCGGCCCAGGCCTCCTCAAATTCGGCTTTGTCCTTGTCGGGATTGTATCGGTCCAGAAATTTGCCGTCCCTGGCGATACGGGCCGCGATAAAATCCTCGCCGGTCTCTTTGAAAACCGGACGCCGTTCTTCCCCGTAGGATTCCAGAAGGGCATCGCTGCCCCAGCCGTTTAGTTTCGCGGCCAGTTTCCAGCCGAGATTGCGGGCATCTTCGAGACCGTTATTGAGGCCAAAGCCACCGTAGGGCGGATGGCTGTGGGCCGCGTCGCCGGCAATGAAGACACGACCGACCCGGTAGGTGTCGGCAACCACGATCTTGAGGTCCCAAAAGCCGACATGGTCGAATTCACACGCGATTTCGCAGCCCGCCGCCTTTTGGATCAAACCGAGAAAATCGTAGTTGTCGCGGGTCGTGCCGGACGGAACCGGTGCGTGGAAGAACCAGCCTTCGCCGACATCAATGCGGCCAAAAAACTGCCAGTATCCCTTATGATCTGGGTGCATCGCCCGGTAAGTCGATTTCAAGGGGAAGCGTTTGAGCGCTTCGTGGAGTTCCTTGGAACGGAATACGGCCAAGACCATCAGTTGGTCGTGGTCGGCGCCGCTGCGAATGATGCCGATCTGATCGCGCACCGTGGAATGGGCGCCATCGGTGCCGACCGCGTAATCGGCTTCCAGAACTTGCCGTCCCTCGCCGTCGCGCTCGCAGATGGTAACCCGCACCGTGTCCTCGTCCTGTTCGACGGTCTCGACCGACCAGCCGAAGAGGGCGTCGACGCTCGGCAGTTCCGCCATCCGGGCGCGCAGCACAGCCTCTGTCTCATACTGGGGGAGGCGTTCGTTGGCGGTATAATAATAGGAGCCCAAAATTTCGCGTTGAGGCGGCGCGTACCAGTACTCGCTCATCAAATCCTTGTAGGTGGTGATGCCGTTGGCGGGTGTTTCCTTGGGCATGACCCGGGCGGCGCGCAGTTCCTTTTCGATTCCCCAAGACCAAAAATGCTCCAAGGTACGTTGGGCGAGGTTTTGCCCTTTGGGGATCCGTTGAATCGTCGTATGGCGCTCAATCAAAGCACAGGAAATGCCTTGTAACCCGAGCTCGATCGCCAGCCCGACCCCGACCGGTCCTCCGCCCGCGATGATGACTTGATATCTGTTTTTCACTGCGCGTCTCCTTTTGGCGACATTTTGACGTTTGCGAGGAGGACGGTCCAGCACGAGAGTTCGATATTAGGGACATAAAGCAAAATTAAACCGGCGATCGTTCCAAAAGGACCAACCGCCGGTCGTGAATATCTGCCTCGGAGGAAAAGAAGCTACTTCTTTTTACTTTTACGCTTTCCGCCGCGCTTGTCCTCCGGCGCCATCTTTGCCTTGGCACCTTCGGAATTATAGTCTTTCCAGAACCTCACCAATTTAGGGTCCGTATTCCCCAAATTTTTAAAGACGCTGAGCACCGTTGCCAGTGGAACCGGCGTTAACGGCGAACCTGTCGCCTTCAGAAGCTGTGCCTTCATCTCTGGATCCGCCATCATGCCGGCATAGCCCTTGCGGAATGCTTCGGTTGCTTCCTTGTTGGTATTGGGCGGCGCCAAAAATGCATTTGATGCCGTGGCGCGGAAACCCATGGCCAGGTTCAAAGCCTCCCAATAAATGCCCGATGGCTCCTTGCCGAAAGCTTCCTTGTAGACATCGATAACGGACTGCATTTTAGGTACTAATGGGTTTTTGACGTAATTTCCGCTGGCGTCTTTTGATGGGTAGTACCAGAGCGCCTTGACGATGCCGTTTTTGGCCATCGATGGCTCGACCCCGGATCGCCAGCCGTTGAGGCCGTGAGCCGCAATCTGTCCCTCGTTGCGCCGGATGGCAGGGCGAATGCCCGATGCTCCCCGGTAGCCGGGAACGTAGATATATTTTATGCCGAACAGATCAAGCGTCGGGCGTGACATCAGGTCAAGAGAGCTGGTGGGACGTTGGCCCGGCAAGGTCAAGCGTTCGGCCTTGACGATATCGGCAGGCCGCTTCAGGCCACCGGGAACGGCATCGACCCGCGCGAACATCATCAGCGGTGCCCCTTGCAGCGCGCCGAGCCAGGTAAAGTCGGCATATTTGAACCGCACGCCTTTTTCGCCCAGCAATTCCAGCATCGGTGACAAATTCGAATAGACGATGGTGCGGCCGTCGGGCTTGGCTTTCTCATAAACAAAGTTCATCGATTTATTGCCGCCGCTCCCCGCCATATTGCGGACCACGACTTTTGGATTGCCCGGAATATGTTTGGGCAGATGCGTGGCCAGGATTCTGGCCACTGTATCGGTGCCCCCGCCGGCACCGAATCCGACGATGATCGAAATCGTTTTGCCGGCATAATATTCGGCGGCGAAAGCCGATGTCCCGGTGATCGGCGCGATGGCAAGAACCGCTGCCGCCGTGCCGACCCATAACATATTTTTAAGCTGTCTCATGTTTCGCACTCCCTGAGCTATTGTGATGTTTAATCGTCACCTATTTTGTGGCGGATTTACAAGATCTCAGCCGCCTGTTATTGCGAACAGCCTAACCCGA
>JAQCKY010000512.1 GCA_027592155.1 Pseudomonadota bacterium | reverse complement strand
AGTCCCCGCACCGGCGCCGACCAGGCCGATAAAGGTTCCGATCATAAATCCCCGGTGCATGCGCACCCGCCCCCTCCGTATCGCCCAAACACCCATGATAAGACTGAACAGGGTAAACGCCGATAGGATGTGGATCCAGCTCGGCCCCTCGATGCTGAGGTCACGTACCCAGAACGACGAGATCGCGACGATTGCCATGAGGATCACCCACGTCCCTCCCAGGAACATGTGCAGTTTGGTGCCCTTGGTCATGAACAGAACCGTGATGCCGATCAAGAGGGCCGCCAAGGCCGGAAAGAGATGAACATATAGGACTATTACGAGCCGACATTCCCAAAAGCGGCACGAAGATAGGCAGAGATATCGTCAACAGCGTCCTGGGCGGCATCGACCATCGCCCCCATGGTCAGAAACCCATGGATCATGCCGTCATAATGCTTATGCGACACGGACCCTCCGGCCGCCATAAGCCGGTCGGCATAGAACTTTGCTTCATCCTGCAGTGGGTCGAACCCGGCGGTCAGGATTAGCGCAGGGGGCAGTCCCCTGACATCCTCGGCGAGCAAGGGGGACGCGCGCCAATCCTGCATGTCCGAGGGACCGTTGATATAGTGGGTGTAGAACCATTGCTGCGCGGCCTCGGTCAGCATGAACCCTTCCGCGAATTCGTCCCGTGACGGGGTTGATTTAGCGAGTGTCAGGGAGGGATAAATCAGCACCTTGCAAACCGGTACGGGTCCCGCCTCTCGCAGAGCGAGGCAAAGCCCGGCGGTGAGATTGCCGCCGGCACTGTCTCCGCCGACCGCGATCCTGCCGGTATCGATTGCCCGCCCCCCGGCGCCATCCGCAACCCAGCGAAAGGCTGCCTCGGCGTCCTCTACGGCAGCGGGGAATTTATGTTCCGGGGCCAGGCGGTAATCGACGGAGAAGACAGCCGCCCCGGATTGGTTGGCCATTTGCCGGCAGACGACGTCATAGACATCCAAGTCACCGATAACGCCGCCGCCGCCGTGAAAATAGACGAGAACCGGCAGCTCATCGCTATCGTAACTCCCCAAGGGCCGGTAATAGCGTAAGGGAATCTGTCCGCCGGGTCCTGGGCAAGTCAGATCTTCCACCAATCCCACCTCCGGCGCCGCCGGCGATAAGGCGTGACGGGCGTCCCGATAGGCCTTGCGGGCTTCCTCGGGCGTGCAGTCTTCGATTTTTTTAGCGCGGCCCGTCGCCTGCGCCAACGCGGAGAGGTCCAGCACCTGTTTGATCTGTGGATGCAACGTCACACAAAAACTCCATAGCTCTCTTGAGGGTTAATCGATTGCGGAAACAACGGCGCGGCCCTCTCGGCGGTCATTTCGGGCGATGTAGAGCACCGATGCCATCACCACGACACCGCCGCCGATGGTAAACCAATCCGGGACGTCCGAGAAAACGACAAAGCCGGCCAATGCCGCCCAGATCAGGCGCAAAAAGCCGACAGGCTCAATAGTTCCCATATCCGCAAGGCGGATCGCCCAGGCGCCGGCGAGGTTATTGAGCACCGTCAGGATCCCCAACACCACCAGCCAAATCCACTGGATCCCGGTCGGCCACTGCCAGACGTAATAGGCGAAGGGGATAGAGAAAACCGCCACCGCCCCCATTTGCCAGACCACCAGCGCCGCCGGACTGTCGGTCCGGACCAAGAATTTCCCCATCACCCGTGTGGCGGCGAATAGCAGGGCGCTGACAAGCACGGCGATGACACCAGCGGTGAGCGGAACGAAGCCGGGGCGCAAAATGATCAAACCACCGACCAGGCCGAAAAACAGCCCGATCCAGCGATAACGCCTGGACGCCTCGCCTAGGAAGAGAACCGCGCCCAGGATCGCAAACAGCATGGAGGTAAATCCCAGTGCCATGACCAAATCGATCGGCACCCGAGGCAACGACCAGAACCAGATCAGGATCGCCAGCGAGAAGACAAAGCCTCTAAAAAGAGTGAAGAGCGGCCGGGCCGTCCGCAGCTGCCCCAAACCGCCCCGCAGGTACCAAGGCACGATAATCAGAACGCCGATGACACTTCGGATCGTCGTCGCAATGAAAGGATGCAAATCCGTCGAGACATGCTTGCCGACGGTCGTTACCGCAGTCAGCAGCAAGGTTGCCAGAACCGCCGCGCAGACGCCGAGAACGGGTCGCGACAGCAATCCCATCCTGTTACCCAGCGCAGTCCGCAATCCAATAGGCTGAGGTTCGCTCACGGGCAGGAATCCTGGTTACGGGTTTGTCGAGGGCGGTAAAGTAGGTTAAGAATCGCCCAAATACGCTGCTAATTCCTACCCTACCCGTTCATGTGACGCCATCACCATGCCGTCTCTATTCCATGCCGCCACAGGAGAAACCTGATGTCCAGCCAAATCCGCGCTTCCCATATTTTGATCAGCCCGTCAGACGATGCCACCACGCAAATCAATGATCTGAAGACCCAAATTGAAGGCGGTGCGAGCTTCGCCGACCTCGCCAAAGAACATTCGGCTTGCCCGTCATCGGCTCAAGGCGGCGATCTCGGTCATTTCGGCCCCGGCGCCATGGTTCCTTCCTTCGATCAGGCGGCTTTTGCCCTCGAAGTCGGTCAACTCAGCGATGTCGTCGAGACCCAGTTCGGTCTCCACCTGATCCAACGCACCGAATAATCGGATCGAGACGCAGTTGCTGCCGCGCGGCGAAATATTTTCCTGCGCGGAAGTCCAGCCACGCGAACCAATATCCGATCTGGGCCGTGACTCCGACCTGGGCTTAGCAGCCCCCTTGAAGGTTTTGATTGCCGGAGGATCACGCGGTTGCGAAGAGGTAGCGAATGACCCACATAAAGGGGATTCCAGCCCAAATCCGCACGCAGAGGCGATAATTTGAGACCCAGAAGCACCGACGCGCCGGACAGCAACGCCCCGCGTAAAGATTGGCAGACCATCCGGACGCTGGTCCCCTATC
>JAQCKY010000511.1 GCA_027592155.1 Pseudomonadota bacterium | reverse complement strand
ACGCCATAGTGGCATGCTGGACGCCGACCAGGTCGTGGAGAAAACACATGCTCGGTTTGCCGGTCGCCTTGCTATAGCCTTGCGCCATGGCGACGGCCATCTCTTCATGCGCCACCAGAATGATCTGCGGCTTGTGGTTTCGTGTGTGATTTACCAGGCTGTCATGTACGCCGCGGAACGATGAGCCCGGCGTCAGAAACAGATAATCGTGCCCCAGCGCGCCCATGATCTCGGCAATCAGATCCGAGCCGTATTCGGCCTTTGGCTGATTGGAGGGCAGGTTGATCGGGGATTCCGATGCGAAGTCCGGTGCCGCCGGATAATTGTTGTTGATTTCGTCACTCATCGGTCTTCTCCCTGGGAATACAGCATGGTGTTTTGTTGGCGCTTGCGCGGCAGATTATCTGTTGCAGCGCGTCAGGCAAAGGGGCGGCGCCGCAGCCAGGGAATCAGGCAAAGCTGCTGTCGGGAAGATGACCCAAAAAAAGACTCCTTCGGGCTGGTTGACGGATCAGGGGGGCGGCCCTATCCTGTCCAATATGACAATAGTGACATAGGCTGGCGTCCGCTGGTCTGGTCAGAACCGAGTAACGGCGGACACTATCGAGGATACTCGAATGGGGATCTGTCGGGATGATGAATGGGGATGACGACGTCAATCTTCGCCGGTGAACTGAGACTCTAAATCGAATTCCTCTTCAGGACAGGGAGGTCCTTCAATGTCGAAAAAAACCATCAAGAATTGTACCGTTGCCGATGCGTATCTCGAGGTCATGGCCGATCGTGGCGTGGAGTATCTCTTCGCAAACGCGGGAACCGACTTTGCGCCGCTGGTCGAGGCGCTCGCCAAGGCGCAGGCGCTTGGAACACCGCATCCGCACCCGGTGACCTGTCCGCATGAGAACACTGCCCAGCATATGGCAATCGGGTATTACCTTGCGACGGGGCGGCCGCAGCTCACGATGATGCATGTGAATGTCGGCACCGCGAATGGCATGAACGGGCTGCTCAATGCGTCGCGCGGCAATATCCCGATGATCTTTACCGCAGGCCGGACGCCGACCAACGAGGACTCCCTCAAGGGACATCGGTCGCTCGACATTCACTGGACCCAGGAAATGTACGACCAGGGTGGTATGACCCGTGAGGCCGTCAAATGGGACTATGAGCTTCGCAATGGCGAGCAGGTGGAAACCGTGGTCGATCGTATGCTGTCGGTCAGCATGAGCGATCCCATGGGGCCGGTTTATCTCTCGCTGCCGCGAGAGGTTCTGGCCATTGAAATGGAAGAATTCACCTACACCTCGCCAACCCGCATTCATCCGGCAGCGGCGCCCTTTCCCAATGCGGACGCGTTGGATGAAGCCGCGTCGATCTTTGCCAAGGCAAAAAACCCGGTCATTATTACAAACTGGGGCGGACGGAATCCCGGCGTGATGCCGGCACTGGTCAATCTTGCCGAACGGTTCGCGATTCCGGTTGTCGAGTATCGCAACCGTTACGTCGCGATGCCGCGCCATCACGATATGTTTGCCGGTGGCAACCCCAACCCGTTTGTCGAAGCCGCTGATGCCATTCTGGTAATCGATTGCGCGGTGCCGTGGCTACCGTCGCAGGTGAAGCCGTCGGAAGATTGCAAGGTCGTCCATATCGCGCCCGACCCGCACTACACCATGGTGCCGATCCGCGGTTTCCAGGCGGATCTCGCCATTGCCTGTTCGACCGATATTGGTTTGTCGATGCTGGCCATTGCCATGGAAGAGCCTGCTAAATCTAACCAGGCTGCGATCGATGCCCGCCGGAAGTCGGTAACGGAGCGTCACCAGAAGCTCGAAGACAACTGGGCCAAGAAGCTGCAGGAAGTAAAGGGCAATTCGCCTTTGCATCCGGCCTGGATTTCCCATTGCCTCAATGAGGTCGCCGGTGATGACGCGGTCTATATCAAGGAATCCCAGCTGCAGGTTCAGTATGTGAATACCAACACACCGCAGTCGATCCTGAATGCCGGGGCGTCTTCCGGGCTGGGGCATGGCATGGGTGTCGCGCTTGGCGCCAAGCTGGCTAACCGCGAAAAACTGATCATCGGCACGCACGGGGACGGGGCATATATGTTCAATGTTCCAGTGTCGGCCCATTACGTTTCCGCCGAGCAGGAACTTCCGATCCTGACGGTCATTTTCAACAATCAAAAATGGCAGGCGGTACGCGGATCGACCATGGGCATGTATCCGGACGGCTATGCCGCAAAGGCGAACCATGCTCCGCTGATGTATTTTGCTGGCGATCAGCGCTACGAGAAAGTGTGCGAGGTCTCGGGTGGTTATGGCGAACAGATCACCGATCCGGACGAAATGATCCCGGCGATCGAACGGGCTATGAAGGCCGTAACAGTCGAGAACCGGCAGGCTGTGCTTAACGTGACGGCGTCCGATCCCGTCTGATTTATCGGTAGCACAGGTTTGCAGGAAGTTGGGCAGGGGAATATGATGGCAGGGTAAAGGGATGAGGCCGCACGTCAGAAAGCGGTCCTCCTGAGATCAATAAGAATAATCAGGTCAACAAGGCGGTGGACGGCCAGTTCGTCGCAGACAAATTAGGGATGCGTCTTGGGAGAGTTCTCAACACTACAACAGGTGGCAGTTACTGCGCGCCGCAATATGAGCCGTGGGGTATGGGATTACCTGATGGGCGGCTCCGAGTCCGAAACCACGCTTCGGCGCAATCGGATGGCGTTCGATGCGCCACGCAATTCCCCGCGTATCTTGCGGAATGTGGCCGAGGTCGATCCGTCGGTTGAGTTCATGGGGCACCGGATCCGTATTCCGGTGATGATGGCGCCGATCGGATCTCTACAGCTTATCTCGCCCGGCGGCGCAAAGTCTGTCGCTGAAGCGGCCGGTGAGTTCGGCACGATCTCCTTTATGAGTTCGGTCACCGAACCAAGCCGTGAGATCGTCGGGGCGTCGACCGATGCGCCG
>JAQCKY010000510.1 GCA_027592155.1 Pseudomonadota bacterium | reverse complement strand
GCCCCTGGAAAATTGGCGGGCGATGCTGCTCTCCTTGAGCCAGGACACCCCGCCGGAATTCGTCGATTGGTTCGCGGTGGAGCGCATCGCCGGGCGGGATATCGATATCGGGATGCACCGCAACTGGATCGATCCTTCGATCCCCTTCACCGACCAGGTCGTGCGGCCCTCCCACGGCGCGCTGATCACCTCGGCGACCTTGCGGGACGGCACCGGCGACGAGGATTCAGACTGGCGCGCGGCGGATTTACGCACCGGGGCCCCGCATCTCATGCGCCCGGCCGAGCGCGCGGTTTTTGCCTCTCCGTTCGACTATCCCGCGCAGACGCGGGTTTTTGTCGTCTCCGACGTCAATAAGAACGATACCCGTCAGCTCGCCGCCGCCTTCCGGGAATTGATGCGGGCCTCCGGCGGCGGCGCCATCGGCCTGTTCACCTCCATCGCCCGGCTTCGTAATGTTCATGGGCAGCTCGCCCGATCCGGTTTTATGGAAGACATGACCCTGCTGTCGCAGCATATCGATCCGCTGGATACGGGGACCCTGGTCGATATCTTCCGCGCGGAAGAGGATTCCTGCCTGCTGGGCACCGATGCGGTCCGGGACGGTGTGGACGTTCCCGGCCGGTCCCTGCGGCTGCTGATCTATGAACGGGTGCCGTGGCCACGCCCGACGATCCTGCACAAAGCCCGCAAGAAAGCTTATGGGTCCGGCTATGACGATATGCTGACCCGGCTCAAGCTGAAGCAGGCTTATGGCCGCCTGATCCGGGGTCGCGACGACCATGGTGTGTTTGTCCTGCTGGACCGCGCCCTCCCGTCGCGGCTGCTCGGCGCCTTTCCCGACGGTGTGGAAATCGAGAAGGTCGGGCTGGCGGATGCCATCACCGGGGTTCGCCAATTCCTCAATCAGGATTAGACCTAACTCTAGCTCCGCGCCGGAAAGGGCCAGGATTTTTTGATCTGCCAGGGGCCATTGCCGGTTCTGCTCACTAGGTACGACGCCGTGCCGGTAAGCGGCAATGCCAAGGCCTCGGCTACCGCAGGGGTGACTGAGAAGATCAGCGCGTCGGTCGTGTTTTTAGCGGCCAGCCGGGCCCGAATGGTCGCTGCCGTGACGGATTGCGCGCCGACCAGCTGGCCGGTGTAGGTCAGGTGGCGGCCGAGATCGAAGCGGGTCATGACGCCGGATTCACCCGAACCTGCGGGGTCGAGAATAAACAGTCGCGCGTCTTTCGGGATGAGCGGTTTGGCAGCAGCGGTCACCATCCGTAAATGGGGTTTCGGATATTCCCGGTCGAAGCGCAACTTCTCGGCAAAGGCAAAGGGTATTGCGATCAGCAACAGAATAACCGCGCCGCGATGCCATGGTTTCACATTCACGGCCCCGAGGTAGCGCCGCCACAACCCGGCCGCTCCATGAGCCGCGACCGTCAATCCAATCAACCCGCCATGGGTGCTGAACCGCCAATAGGAGGTCACGCTCAAAGCGCTGCCGCGGTCGAAGGCGGCAATATAGATGAATAGTAAAAATGCGTGATAGCCGACAAAAATGACACTGGCCATCAGCGCTAAACGGCGGAAGGGCGTGGTGGGGCGAAGCAGGCCTGCGAAACCGATGGCCAGCACGATCACCATGAGCCCGAAATAGACGCCCTTCTTTGCGGCGACGGTCGCCATGCCGGCAAGGACATCGGGAAGAATGTCAAAATTCCATCCCGACATCGGCCGGATCGCAAATTCCTGTCCCGGCAGCACCACCGAAACATGGTACCGCCATGCGAAATAGACTATCAGCGGCGGCGCGGCCATGATGAGAATGGGGGCCAGGACCTCACGGAGAGAAAGCATTCGATCGCGAATGACGACGATCAGAACCGCGATGATGGTCAACAGAAATAGAACCAGATTGGGCTGGCGCACATTGACCAGCACGGCGAAGACCAATCCGGCCTGCCAGGCCAACGACATCGTGGTTCTTCGATCCCGCGCGGCGAGCGGGGCGAGAAGATGCCAGCATAAAATGCAGCCAATCGCCGCCGTCACCGCGGTGGGCACGCCGGAATAAGACGTCAGAACCAATTTTTGCACAAAGGTAGGGTTTAGAATGGTGACGGCGAGCGCCCCTAGGGCGACCAGCCCCCAGCCTTTGCGCAGGGTATTATCCGCCATCTCTGTCGCGCCGTTGCGGATAAGACCGGCGATCACGAGTCCGAAATTCAGCAGCATGAAAATATTCAACACCGCACCGACGCTTTCGATAAACTGTCCGGTCACGCGGCCGGCTAGGTACATCAAGACCGGCCAGCCATAGGGATAAGCACTCAGCGTTGACCCTGTGTTCGGGTCGGTGAGCGACGGGAAGCCGTCGGTTTCAAAGAGGAAGCGGGCGCTCGGCAGCCAGTGAGAAAATTCATCCCATTGGGACCCGGTCATCGCAGAGACCAGCAAGAGGAGCGGGAACGTCAGGGCCGCCAGTTTCAGAATGTCGGCGGAAATAATGGTGCCGTCACGGCGAACCAGGACAACGGCCCCGGCGGCCGCAATAGCCCCCGCAAAGATGGTCAATACGGTAAAAGACAGGGATGTAAATATGCCGCCCAGGATAAACAGCAGCGTGACCAATCCCCAGCCGTAAAAGGGGTAGGCATTGCGCAAGCCGTCCCGTCCCGCGATCAAGCCGCCGATGGCGTAGAGAGCAACCCAGACAACCGCCGCCGATCCGAGGACCGCGATCTGATCCGACCTCTCAAAGAAATAGCCCAAATACCCCGACATTGCGGCCTTACCCCGATCTCTCCCCGACAGTCTTGCTGATAACGGCTCTTCCTAAAGACTTCGTTATGGGGCCAAAGAAAAACCGCGCCCCCCAATCGGGAGGACGCGGTTCTCTTTAACCTTAACGATGCAGCAGAAGCTACATCATGCCGGGCATACCGCCCATGCCGCCCATGTCGGGCATGCCGCCGCCGTGAGCGTGGGCAC
>JAQCKY010000509.1 GCA_027592155.1 Pseudomonadota bacterium | reverse complement strand
CAAGTATCGTGGCTGATTTTGCCATTTTAGTCGATCCAGTTTAAGAGCGTGACGTCAGAGCGCGGCACCATAATGTTCCTCTTGCAACTGTCAAGAAGTTCTCATGCTCTCTCTGAATTGCCGCAGGCGTTACCGGGCGCTCAATAAGGCGTTAGACGCCTGTGACCGGAGTTTTTGGTAGAGCCTTTGGTCGTTTATGAGCAACTCCGCGACCTCGCTGTCGATGGGATTTTTGATGTTTTGTGCGGGGCAGTTATCCCGAAGATGCCGGCGTTCGGCGGCGTCATTATGGGCAACATGACGCCACGCCTCGGCCGTTAATGTGGATTTATCCTCATTGATCAGGGCTTTTTCGACCAGGGTCACCGCTGCGCCGTCCTTGGCTTCGCCAACCTCGCCGCTCGTGCAGACGGAAGGCAGCACGCCCAGGCCATGCAAAACATATCCAGACGGGGTCAGAAAACGCGACCAGGTGAGCGTTATCTCGCCGTCATTGGGCAGCGGCATGACCGATTGAACGGTTCCCTTTCCAAATGATCCCGTCCCGACGACGACCGCCCGATTGTGATCTTGCAGCGCCGCCGCGACGATCTCCGCCGCCGATGCCGATCGTCCATTCACCAGGACAACAATCGGCAGCCCGCTTACAAGATCGCCGTCATGGGCGTCGAAATGCCGGCTGCTGTCGGGATGCCGGCCGCGGGTCGCCACAATACGCCCTTCCGATAAAAATACATCGGCAACCCGAACCGCTTGTTTGAGAAGCCCGCCGGGGTTGCCGCGAAGGTCAATCACAATTCCCTTGGCCTGCCGGCCCAACTGACGCCGCGCGGCGCGCAGATTTGTTTCGACGCTCCTGGCGGTGCGTCGGTTAAATCCGGTGACCGCTAAATAGATGATCCCGTCTTTAATCTTATGGGCGACCGTGGGTCTCAAAATTCGGGCACGTTTGACCGCGACATCCGCTTGCCGTCCGGTCTCGGGGTTTTGAAGCCGCAGCGTGACACGGGTCCCCGCCGCGCCGCGCAGCAATGTCCGCAGTGCCTTACGATCCAAGCCGGTGATCGGAGTTTCGTCGACATGGGTAATGATGTCGCCTTTCAAAATCCCCGATCTTGCCGCCGGGCCGCCTGCGATAACACGAACCACATCGATACCTTCCGCGTGAGGGCGGTATTGGATGCCGACACCGAAGAAGCCGCTTCGCCGCGCCTTATTGGCGGCAGCTTTTTCGGGGCCCGCGTAACGCGAAAATGAATCCAACACGGAAAGAGTGCCGTCGATGACGGCTTCGTAGATTTTATCTTTTCGGGATTCTTTGATCACCGGTGAATAGGTTCTCGCATCGGCCAGCACCTGCACTGTCAGGTTTGCCCATCCATTGATGTCATCGCCCGTCGGCGGCAGATAGCGGGCCATTTGGATGCCGGCTCGCGTAATCACCACCGCGTCCGGGTGGTGTTCCACCCGAATATCCGCATCGAGCGCCGTCAGCCCCTCAAAGCCGTGGACGGCAAGGCTCTCCACCGGGATTTCTTCCAGATAACGGTCCGAGACGTTGCGGTATATCTTGGCAAAGGATTGTTCCGCGATAGAGCCCGGAAAGGCGGTATGGGCCGCCGGATTGGATTGAGTGGCGCAGCCCGCGAGCAGAAACAGCGCAACCACGGCGCACCAACGCGAATTCGGGCGGGCACCAGAGGGGCGGCGAAAGGAGCATTTCGTGGTCATCAGGGGCACAGGGTAGGCCAAATTAGTTTCCACTCGGTTTCCTATATTTGGGCGCGATGGACCGAGAATCAAAGACTATTTGGTAACAAGTCGTTTGGGGATCGCGCCTTAATCCAATTTTAGAATAATGGAGCCGGTGATGGGGTTCACTTCCGTCAGTTTTACTCTCAGTTTCGCGCCGACCTGGGGCGCATCGCCATCGGGGCGCCGAGAGCGGGATGAGGAGCGGGATGAACGGGAGGGGCGCGACGGCCGTCCCGCCGATGGACGCCATCCTGTCGGTAAATAGCGCATGGGGATAAAGCCGTCCGTCCCCAATTCAGCCAGCCGGACGAACATGCCGTTTCGGGTGATGGCGGCGACGGTGCCGTCAAAAACTTCCCCTTGCCGGGTGGCGAGATAGCTTGCCGTATAGCGCCGGACGGTTTCCCGTTCCGCGGCGTCGGCGCGCCGTTCCGTCATCGACAGATGGTCGCCGATGCTCTTGAAATCCTGGGGCCCGTCATCCAATCCGCCTTCCTTGCCTTGGGCGCCATCGACGGCCGCCGAAATCAAGGCGCGATGGACAATCAGATCGGCATACCGGCGGATCGGAGAGGTAAAATGAGCGTAATGGCGCAGTGCCAGGCCAAAATGGCCGATGTTGACAGGATCGTAGGTCGCCATCGATTGGGATCGCAGAACCGCCTCTTGCACGGCCAGCACATCGGTTTCTGTGTCGGCAAGCCGGAGAAGCTGATTGAAACTTCTCGGCTTTAAAGCCTGCCCTTTGGGAAGCTGGAGCCCCATGGTTTTCAGACTGTCGCGAAATTCGTCCAGGCTTTTTGGATCGGGCTCATCATGAATCCGGTAAAGGGCGGCCCAATTCTTACCTTCGAGGGTCTCGGCCGCGGCGATATTCGCCAATATCATGAACTCTTCGATCAAACGGTGACTGTCCAGTCTTTGCCGCATGCCGACGCCGATGACGGCGCCGTTTTCATCGATATCAACACGATGTTCCGGTAAATCGAGGTCCAGGGGTTCCCTGTCCCGGCGTTCTTTCAGCCGGACTGCATAGGCGGCGTAGAGCGCCTCTATGGCCTTGTTTGGGACGGCGCCGTCCGGGTCCGAATATCCCCGGTCATGTGCCTCTTGAACCTGATTATAGGTCAGGCGGGCGCGAGACCGCATCATCGCCCGCTCAAACCGGTGACGTTTGAGATGCCCGTTACCGTCGATCCAAAGATGCGCCGTGAGACAGGGCCGGTCTTCGCCC
>JAQCKY010000508.1 GCA_027592155.1 Pseudomonadota bacterium | reverse complement strand
CCGCCTGCATGGTCCATGCATCGCGGCTCAGTCCTTCCTGGAGCGGATCGTTGCTCAACACCTCGACCGTGACATTGGCGAAGGCTTCATCATCGGGGACCAAATAGCCGGTCTGTCCATTCCGAATGCGTTCTTCTGCGCCGCCGCCGGCGGCGCTCCGGACGATCGCGGGCAGGCCAACCGCCTGTGATTCCGCCAGGGTGGAACCGTACATCTCATGGACCGAAGCCGGGTAGAGATGCACCCGCGCCGATCGGTAGATTTCCGCCATTTCAGGATCGGGCCGGGGAACACGCACGCTGACACCCTGCACCGAGGCATCCCGGACCGCTTCGAATACATCGTTCATTCGATCATCGATACCGCCGCCCTGCATCGCCCGGTAGAGCGCGGCTGAATAAACATGCAGCTCCGCGTCGGGACAGCGGGAATGAATATTGTCACGCCACAATGCAACCACATCTTGAAGCCCGACCAGCGGATGGGTCGTCATGAGGGCGATCGCAGGTATCTTAGGCGACGGCTCCGCGCCGGTCCGGTAGGCCCCGTCAACGCCCGGAAGCACCACAGCCTCTCGAAAATCACGCCAGGATTTCCAAGCCTGTTGCTGCCGGGCCCCAACAAACACGACGGTGGGGCGCAGCCGGTCCATAACCGCTTGATTGTCAGACTCGTTGATGGTGTGAGGCGGTCCCCACATCCAGAGAATTCTATGCCGGGCTTCGTCAACCTCGGCCAGGAGCGGCGGTTTACGAAACGCGATCAGCACATCCGTCTCGGTTGGACGCGGTGTCTCCCAGGGGAGCCAGGCAACGCCATCATGTTCGCCGGCTTCGGGGCAACGGTTAATCGCCGCAACCTCATGACCACGCGCCGCCAACGCCGCCGCCAAGCTGGCAAACGCCTTTTCGGCACCGCCCAGCGGCCGGTCCCGGGCCGTCGTACCGTCAAAGGGTACGGAATCATCTATCATCGTAATATGCATATGGCGCATTTATACGCCACCGCAGGGTACTGGCAAGAATATCCCGCTAATCCGGTTGCTTGCGGTGGTCGGTGCCGGGCTTATATAAGGGCTGAGATCGCGATGGTGGTGGCACGCAAGATCAAAGGACAGGACCCTCTCATGACCGAAGCCAGATACCTTGTTTTGGACGACCGCGCGGCCGTCAGATTTTCTGGCGAAGATGCCCGTCCCTTCTTGCAGGGGCTGATCTCCAATGATGTGGAAAAAATCGCGGAAAACCGGTCAATATATGCGGCCTTCCTGACGGCGCAGGGAAAATTTCTCTATGATTTCTTTCTGTCGGCGTTCGATAACGCCCTCTACATGGATTGCGAAGCGTCGCGGGCCGACGAATTTATCAAAAGACTGACCCTCTACCGGCTCCGATCCAAGGTTGAAATCGAACGGCTGGACGATATGTCGGTGGTCGTGGCTTTCGGCGACGATGTCTTATCGGCCCTCAATTTGACCGGCGAAGCCGGTGCCGCCCGGCCCATCGCCGGAGGCGTAATCTACACCGATCCGCGAATCGCCAGTATCGGTGCCCGAGCGATCATGCCCCGATCCGAGCTATCCAAATTCGAGAGCACCGGGATCTCGGCAGGGACATTTGAAGAGTACGAAGCCCATCGGCTGACGCTCGGCCTCCCGGACGGCAGCCGCGACATGGTGGTTGAAAAAGCGATCTTGCTGGAAAGCGGCTTTGACGAGTTGCACGGCGTGGATTGGGACAAGGGCTGTTACCTCGGCCAGGAATTGACGGCACGCACCAAATATCGGGGACTGGTTAAAAAGCGTCTCATGCCCATTACGATTGAGGGGGTGACTCCCGCGCCCGGCACGCAGATTTTGTTGGACGGCAAAGATGCCGGCGAGGTCCGCTCCGCCTCCGAAGGTCGTGGTATCGCCCTGATTCGGCTCGACGCCTTCGAAACGGTCAATGCGTCAGGCATATCTCTGGAGGCCGGCAGCGCCAAAATTAAACCCCACAAGCCGGAATGGGCGACGTTTTAGTCCATCCCGTTGCACCGCCGTTGGGCCGTGAGTAGTCTTTCCCCATGGCGGCAAATAACAATCGGGTCATCCCGGACCATCTGGATTCCATCGAACGAACCTACGGACGAGCGCTGAAGGTATTTGGGGCAACCCACCGAGGTGTCGGTTGGACGCAACCCGATGCCCAAGAAAACAGGTTCGCCGTATTGGCGGAGTTGTTCGGCGCCGATGCCGACCAGGGCGGCATTTCCGTCATCGATCTTGGCTGTGGCTATGGTGCGATGTTCGTGGCTTTCCAAAACAGACCCCAAATGCAGGGTAGTCGTTACATCGGGTATGACGTCAGCGCGGCTATGGTCGCGGAAGCCCAACAGCGTATCAGCGATCCGCGCGCTGAATTCCATACAGCCTATGAAGCTCTCGAGGATGCTGATTACAGTTTTGTCTGCGGCGCCTATAACATGAAATTATTAAACCCAACCGACGTGTGGCGGGACTATATTGAAGACAGCCTCACGCAACTATGGTCGAAGACCAGACGGGGGCTCGCCTTTAACCTGCTCAGCCTCGAAACGCCGGCGGATCAGCAGGACTACAAATTCTATTACGGCGATGCAGAGGATTTTGCCGCCTTTTGCCGGACCACCCTCGGCGGTGACGTTGAAATTCGTTCCGACTACGGCCCCCCCGAATGGACGATCTTCGTCCGGCGCTGAGAGGACATTCGTGAACAATCCACCGCCCGAATATGACACCGAACTGCTGGGCCCTCTCGCCCGGCTGTTCAGCGCGTCGGTGAAGGCCTATGGCGCCAATCACAAAGCCGTCGCCTGGCGCGATGCCGTGCGACAAAATCGGCGCTTCCAGATATTCTCCGGCATCATGGCCTATGTGGAAAGCGGCCTCGTCATCAACGACCTGGGTTGCGGTTATGGCGCCATGTTCGAGGCCTACCAAGACGAGCCGTTTCTCAAAGGCGGACAATATTTTGGGTATGACA
>JAQCKY010000507.1 GCA_027592155.1 Pseudomonadota bacterium | reverse complement strand
TGTCGACATCAACATGGCCATCGCTTCTTTGGCGCCACCCCTTAGCAGAAGACTCTGAAAAGCCGGAAAACCAACGCCGCCGACCAGTCCGGACACGCAAACAGGGAAGAGCATGACCCACCCTGTTTCGACAAACGGTATGACCACAAAAGAAACTGCGAGGAGTGCAAGGCCGACGAGGAGAATGGTTTCCTCCCGCACAACTCGGGTAAGGCGTCCCATATTATAGGATGCAACGGCGGCAACGGCGGTCCGTGCCGACAGCACAATACCGATGAGGACCGGCGACGAACCCAAGACTTGGTCCATGAA
Organism: Pseudomonadota bacterium; assembly: GCA_027592155.1. Classification (GTDB taxonomy): domain Bacteria; phylum Pseudomonadota; class Alphaproteobacteria; order Rhodospirillales; family UBA2165; genus JAQCKY01. The sequence continues at coordinate 2,703 of JAQCKY010000507.1, read as the reverse complement.
CAACGGGATGAAGACGCCGGTGATGCCATGATTGGTCAGGGTCAGCGTAAAGCCGACCGCGAGCAAACTCATCGTGGAAACCTGCGTCAGTCCACGTCCAATTTGACCGAGATATCCGCGAAAGGAGAAGCTCGAGCCGCGCTGTTCCGAACGCATCATTTTTAAGGCGACGAGCCCGACCGGAATCGCCAAAAAATAAATCAGAAAACTATATTGCCAGCCCAAAAGCACCACGGCACCGGTGATTAAGGGGGCGATCATGTTCGCGACATTGCCCATTGCGAGTCGATATCCGAGCGCTTCGGATCGCTGTTTGTCGTCAAACATATCCGCAACAAGAACGAGGGTGAGGGATCCGAGCGAACCGCCGCCAATGCCGGCGATAAATCGAAGGACGAGGAGAGTCTCAAAATCAGGGGCGAGGCCGCTCAATCCTCCGGCGGTTCCGTATAGAAATAGCGCAGGAATAACGATGACTTTCCGGCCGAACCGGTCGGCCAGATAGCCCGTTATCGGGATAAAGAAAATGCCGGGAAGCGTGAAGACAACCATCAGCAACCCGACGGTTTCGGTCTTCAGATCGAAGGCCTCGACAACCGCGGGCAAAGCGGGGGAGATGGCGCTCAAGCCGATGATCGACATCATCGTCATAGCGCAGACAAGCTGAAGCTGGGGATTCAGAAGCATGTGGCGGGGTTTGCCGCTCGGCTCCATCGGTTCTGCGTTAATCGTTTTTGTCCTTCCTGCGTCAGCAATACTGTATCAGGCCGGATAAACATGCTCCAATCCTCCGAACCCGGAAAAGGTGGTGGCGATGAGTTTTCTGTTTCAACCCCATGTTCACAGTCTGGATGCGGTGATTACGCCGGATCTCCGAATAGAGACTCTGATCATCGTTGATGGCGGGGCAGGCAGTGCCTGGTCTCATGCTATAGGGGTCGATAGGCTCACAACCGAAACCGAGATTCAGGTGGTCGGTTCGGATACCGCAGCGTGTACGGGAGTCATCTTCATTGCAGCGGGCTATGGCACTTTAGTTGGCGTCGCGAACGATCATGTTGATACGTCACTTGTCTCAAATGCCGCCGTCGCCAGACAGGTTTGTCCCAAGCCTCTTGGGCGCCAGGTGTGGCGCTATACGGATTTGAAAAATCATCTCGAGAGACTGATCCTTCGATGTTGGAATGATGACGGTAAAAGCTCAGACGAGGTTCAGCTTGGCGATGTCAGGTCGATGATCGAGGCTGCGTCTATCGGGATTATGGGCATTGACGACCTGCCGATAGGCAGTGCGATTCTGGTGAGTGGCTTGACGGAACCTACCCGTGGAAGCCCAGTTCATCTTGAGATCGAGGACCCGGTGCATGGGCGGAAGTTGAAGCACCGCTTTGCCGTCCACGAACTGCCCGACGGTTCGGTTTCGGCTTAACGGTTGCCCCAAACCTGTTCGGCGGTCTCAACCACGAGGCTTAGTTTTCTGATTTGGTCATCGAGGGTAACGAGGTTTCCGGTGTCGATGCTGGCGAACCCGCATTGAGGGCTGAGGGCGAGATTGTCCATCTCCATGTACTTGGCCGCGTCATCGATCCGCCGTTTGAGATCGTCCGCGGTTTCCAACGCGCTAAATTTCGAGGTCAGAAGACCAAGAACGACATTCTTTCCCTTTGGGACCAAGGAGAGTGGCTGAAAATCCCCTGATCGTTCGTCGTCATATTCCAAAAAATAGGTATCGAAATCGAGGTGCGGAAACAGCGCCTCCGCGATTGCCCCATACCCGCCGGAAACCATCCAGGAGCTGGCGGCATTGCCGCGGCATATATGCATGGACAACTGTGTGTCGGGCCGGCGTTTTTCGATGCAGGCATTGAGAACTTCGACATATTTGTGGATCAGTGTTTTTGGATTCTCTCCGATCCTCTCCAATAATCCGAGCATGCGATCGTCGACAAAATAACTGAGGATCGGGTCGTCGATCTGGATGTAGCGGCATCCCAAGTCCTCTAAGGATGCAATCTCATCCTGGTAAAGCGTGGCGATGTCGTTCCAGAACGCCTCCATATCCGGGTACGCGCCTTTATCGACGGCCTTACGACCGCCATGAAAATGCATGCGGGTGGGCGAGGGGATGGTCACCTTCGGCGTTTGCCGGGTACCGCTCGCAATGAAATTGTAGTCATCCTCCATCAATCGGCCGGTGCGATGGATTTTGCCAGTGGTCAGGACGTGTTTCGGGATGTAACCGGAGCCGCCGCTACCGGTTTGAAATTCCGCGTCTCGGTCGGGCTCACTGATTGCTATGCCGCCCACCTGGCTGATGTAATCGATCCACCAATTTTCGCGGCGAAACTCGCCATCGGTGATGGCCTTCAGACCAACGTCCTCCTGCAATTTTATGGCGTCCCGGATGCCGGCGTCTTCTTCTTGCCTCAGCGCATCGCGGCTGATCTCGCCGGCCTTCCATTTCCCCCGGGCATCCAATAGGGATTGCGGCCTCAACAGGCTGCCAACGTGATCGGCGCGAAAGAACGGTTTTCCATTAGTAGCCATCTAATTTCCCTCCGAATATTCTCGTACCGCCACGGCGCGCAGTTCAATTTGATTGTTGGCATGCAGATGGACGCCTTGGCAGGACCTCTCCGGCCAATGGGCGGGGTTATCACCAATCCAGTCCGCCCAGATTTTATCCAGCATCGGCTTGTTCTC
>JAQCKY010000506.1 GCA_027592155.1 Pseudomonadota bacterium | reverse complement strand
TTTTTGGTGGAGCCGATCCAGGGCGAGGCCGGGGTCATCATTCCGCCGGCCGGCTACTTGCCTCGCGTGCGCGACATCTGCACCCGGAACAACGTGACGTTGATCCTGGATGAAATCCAGACCGGACTTGGGCGCACGGGGAAGCTTCTCGCCGAGGAACATGAGGGGATCGAGGCCGATGTAACCCTTCTCGGTAAGGCGCTCGCGGGCGGCTTTTATCCGATCTCGGCGGTGCTCTCCAACTCGGCGGTGCTGGGGGTTCTCAACCCGGGCGAGCACGGCAGCACCTTCGGCGGCAATCCGCTGGCCTGCGCGGTGGCGCGGGTCGCCCTCCGGGTTCTGGTAGAGGAAAGAATGATCGAGAACGCCGCCGAAATGGGTGCCTATTTTCAAGACGCCCTTCGCTCGATTGACAGCGGCGTTATCGCTGAAGTCCGCGGGCGCGGTTTGCTGATCGCCATTGAACTGTACGATGAAGCCGGCGAGGCGAGAACCTATTGCGAGGCGCTTCGGGAACGCGGCGTCCTGTGCAAAGAGACACATGTCAAAACCATCCGTTTCGCCCCACCCCTGATCATTACGAAAGACCAGATCGACTGGGCGATGGAGCGGATTAGACCGGTCTTCGCGGGTTAAGCCGTTACGGCTGCGGCAAAAGAAAAGACCGGGACGCACCAACGGCACATCCCGGTCCCTTAATGCTTTTGGCCGTTAAGCGTCCTTGTAGAACTCTTCCGGATCGATCGGCAATTTGACCTCTTGGCCGCGCTTGGCTGAGAGGTCCATCGCCATCGTATGCATCAGGTTGTTGTGGCCTTCATGAGCCAAGGCGTGGGGGGTATTGAGCCCACCATGGACGCGGGCGAACCAGCCCATGGTTTCTTCCCGCATCGGGCCCCAGAGCTGACCATTCCAGATGTCACCGGGCGGATAGGACGTCAAGAAGTCGACATGACGGTCGGCGTCGGGCTTGAAGCCATCCGTGACATAACCCCCCGGCAGTTTTTCTTCGGTGGCGAGGACGAGATCGCGGTGCGTATCCTCGATGTCGATCACGCCCTTGGTGCCGACGCTGCCGATTTCCAGGCCGTAGACCGAGCCCGGCCAAACCGTCGGCAGGCCCCAGCTGATGTTCATGGAAAAGATCGTGCCGTCATCCATGGTGAAGATACCGAAGGTCGAATCCTTGGTGCCCCATTCCGACATGACCGGATCGACAGACTTGGCATAAACCGATATCGGCGTCTTGCCTTCCATCAACCACATCGACATATCCAAGGAGTGCGTACCGGAAACCACCATCGGGGTCAGGTTATGACGCTCATTGGTCTTGGCGATGGTGGCGATTGGCACCATACGGTTCATGAAGGCGCGGGTGGTAACGGAATGAACGTCGCCGATTTGACCGTTGGTCAGGCGTTCTTTCACCGTCAGGAAGCGGCGGCGGAAGCGCTGGGTATAGCCGACGCAGGCGTCGATATTGTTCTCGGTAATGGCTTTTAGAATGATCGCCGAATCGCGGGCTTCCGTCGCCAGAGGTTTTTCAATGAATAACTTGTGACCTTGGTCAACGGCGAGGAGGGTAGGCTCGGTATGATGATTTTCCTCGGTAATGATCATTGTGGCGTCCACCTCGGGCCGCCCGATCAGTTCCGCCATGTCGGTGGTGAACATGTCCGCCCCGACAACTTTGGCCAATTCCCGGCCGCGGTCTTCCTTGATGTCGCAAAGCCCGATCCAGCCGATGCCGGGATAGTCCCGGGCAAATTCGGCACGAATACGACCGATGGTGCCGCAGCCGATGATTGCCAACCCTATTGGTTTATTGTTTTTACCCATGAGTGTTCCTTTAGTGAGAAAGTAAATTAGGAGAGGAGGGGCGTGGCCGAAGCCTCGGCCCCATAATTGAAACCCGTATCTGAACCCTGGTCTAAAGCTGAAACGTATCGGCGCGCTCTTCGTATTCTTCGATCGCCGCCTCGACCTTGCCGTTGTTTTCCATAGCCCAATCGCGCAGCACATCCAAGGCTTCCATGAGACTATGTCCAAGTTCGGTCAATTGATACTCGACCTTGGGCGGAATAACCGGATAGACGGTGCGTTCGATCAGGCCGAAGCTTTCGAGTTCCCGCAGGGTGTGGGTGAGCACTTTAGCGGAAATATTGCCGATATTCCGGCGCAGCTCGGACGGCCGCATCGGCCGGCTCGCCAGCCGGCGAATGACGAGCACGTTCCATTTATTGGAAAGCCGCCCCAACATCTTTTGAAACGGCCGTGAGTTCTCGAGTGGACGGTTTTTTTCCATTTCTTGAAGTGCTTCGGGCGACAATTTTTCAGGTGTTTTCCGGTCGGTCATGGTGGTCCCCGGCTCCAGGACGTCAAACAATGTTCAAAGATGATATTCGCATAATTTGTACCTTAGTTACCTTTAGGTAGTCAAGCAACTGTAGTGTACGTACGTTGGCAAACGTTACCAGATCGGTTATAAACTCGCCCCGATGCGTAAATTTGCGACGCGCTGAGCCAAAAAAAACCGGCCGGCACCAAAGGGAGAGGCAGATTATTCCGTACTACCATCACGCACTGTCGACATTCGGATATTCACGATTCTGAGACGCTGGAAGTCGCGGGTTGCGTATGTGGCGGATTCGCTGCACGATTTCGTGATAATCAGATAACTAATTGGGAGAGTTTCATGGGTAAATTTTCAATCAAATTAGCGTCGGCCGTTGCGGTCGTCCCGTTGATGATGGCTGCCGCCACTGTCAAAGCACAGCAGATAAATGTCGGCGCCGCCAGCAATATTGGCGGCATGGTTGTTTTCGTGGCGCAGGATAAAGGTTTCTTTGCAAAGCACGGCATCGACGCCAAGGTTGGAGTCCGAAATACCGGCGCGGCTCTCTCTAAGTCTTTGCGCGCTGGAGAGCTCGATATCGCCCTCGCCGCCTTTACGAATATTCCCGCGGCGCTTGAGCGGGGCCTCGTTCTTAGCCGACATTCCCCAGATGACTCCCAAACT
>JAQCKY010000505.1 GCA_027592155.1 Pseudomonadota bacterium | reverse complement strand
AACACCAGGACATTATTGAGGCTCCCGCCCAGCTCTGCGCAGGCTTCGAGCCCACCGGGAGGCGGCGCTCGGTCGTAAATCTCCGCATAACATTCATCGAAGACGACGACAAAATCATGAATCCTCGCCAGCTGAATAACCGATTTCAGATATTCCAGATCGGCGATCGTGCCCTGAGGGTTAGACGGTGAGCAAAGAAATACGAGCGCTGCCCGTTCCAGCTGCTCTGGCGCCAGTGCGGTAAAATCAGGGAGAAACTGGTTTTCCAATGTCGCGGGCATGTAAATGGGTTCGGCACTGCCAAACACAGCGGCCCCGACATAAACCTGATAGAACGGACTGGGCATCAGAACCGCGGGCTGTTTGCCGAATTTGGACCGCGGAATGATCAAGCTTCCGGCCAGGAACAGCGCCTCGCGGGTGCCAGAGACGGCAATCAGGTTCCTCGACGGATCAACCATCCCGGCGGGAAGATTGTAGCGCCGGGTCAGCCATTCATGGATTGCCGCGAGATGGTCAGGCGTTCCCGCGGTCGGAGGATAGAGGTTCCATTCATCGGCATGGGCGGCGACGGCTTCGGCTAGGAGCTTCGGTGAGGGGTGCCGGGGTTCCCCTAACGACATGATCAGGGGCTCGATCCCCGCTGCGGGCTCAATCGAATTGAGCAGTGCGCGTAGTCGGTCGAAAGGATATTCGGTCAGACGCCCGAAAGCATCATTGATCATCGAAAGTAGGCTCCACAAAAAACGGTGCCACGCGCGTGAGCACGGGGCAGGGTTGTAATTCGGCAATCATAACGCTTGGTCAAGGTTGCTACAAGATGAGGGCTTCGAGCAATCCCCGTCATCGGGTGTGATCTATAACGCTTCGTTGCCTGTCTCACCGGTTCTAATTCGAACGGCTTGGTTGAGTTCGTAAACAAAGATTTTTCCGTCGCCGATATTATCGGAGTTGGCTGTCTCCCGAATCGCCTCAACGACCCGGTCGACCATGTCGTCGGAGACAGCAACTTCAATTTTTGATTTCGGCACGAAGTTGATGGCGTATTCCGCACCCCGGTAGATTTCCGTGTGGCCCTTTTGGCGGCCGAATCCGGAGACTTCGCTCGCCGTCAAACCGTCAATGCCAAGGGCGGTAAGGGCTTCACGCACAGGATCCAATTTCGCCGGTTTGATTACGGCCATGACCATTTTCATAACACTCTTCCTTTTCCAACTATTCCGTACATCACGGAGATCGGGAACCGCCCTGGTTTACAGGTCGTACCCGCGCTCCCCATGGGTGGCGAGATCAAGGCCTTCGAGTTCATCTTCAGCCTCAACTCGGAGACCCGTAATGCCCTTAACGATCATGATGATAATCCAGCCCGCAACCGCGGCCCAGGCAATCGTCACACCAGCACCAATGAGCTGAGCCGTGAAGGCTTTGCCCATGGTGACGCCTTCGGCGAGTCCATTACCACCAAGGCTTTCATCAGCAAAGAATGCCGTCAACAGAATTCCTATAATACCGCCCATACCATGGACCGCGAAGACGTCGAGTGAATCGTCGATCTTGAATTTGCTCTTCACCACATCGATCATGTAGTAGCAAACGACACCGGCGATTAGGCCATAGACGACCGCACCGACCGGGCCGACAAATCCCGATCCAGGCGTAATCGTCGCGAGACCGGCAATTGCGCCGGTGGCAATTCCCACAAGACTGGGTTTACCGAACTTGACCCATTCGATGGTGATCCAGGTCAGGCAGGCGACCGAGGCGGAGATATGGGTAACGGCCATGGCCATCCCGGCACCGCCATTTGCGCCTAAGGCGCTGCCGGCGTTGAAGCCGAACCAGCCGACCCACAACATGCAGGCGCCGACCAAAACCATACCCGGATTATGCGGCGGACGAAGTTCATTGGGGAACCCGGTCCGGCTGCCCAGCATTCCGGCGAGAAGAAGGGCCGCGATACCGGCGTTGGCGTGAACCACCAGACCGCCGGCGAAGTCCATCACCGCGATGCCTTTAAGCGATTCGCTGGCCCAACCCAAGTCGGCCAGGATCCCGCCGCCCCAAATCCAATGAGCGGACGGTGCATAGACCACCAGCAGCCAAAGACCACTGAACAGCAATACCGCGCTGAATTTGATCCGCTCCACATAGGCGCCGACGATGAGCGCGGGCGTGATGATGGCGAATGTCATCTGGAACATGAAGAACACGTTCTCAGGAATATCACCACTAAGAGATTCGGTCCCTACGCCCTTCAGGAAGACCTTAGAAAGGCCGCCCCACCAAGCGTTGGTATCGGTACCGAAGGCGATCGAGTAGCCCGCAACGAGCCACACGACCGATGCCAAACAGGCGATCGCGATGCAATGCATCAGTACTGAGAGCACGTTCTTTGAGCGCACGAGGCCGGCATAGAACAAAGCGAGCCCGGGTAAGGTCATGAACAGGACCAAGGCAGTTGCGGTAATGATCCAGGCGGTATTGCCGGTATCTAGCTTGGCTGCGTCTTGGGCAAATGCCGAAACGGGCAGGACCGCGAAGGCGGTCAGTGGTACAAGAAATTGTAAAAGGCTGCGTAGGCGCATTGATAGTCCTCCAGAGTAGTCCCCAATGCGCAGCAGCCGGGGAGCGCGCAAGTAACGCACCCAAGGCAATGGATTTATGTTTTAAGTACTGCCACGCACATTTTAAAGGTCGATCCCTAAGACCGATATCTTGATTTTCATCGGTCTCCGTAAGTTTTATGACAAGTTACTAAACAAGATGCGTGCCACTCAGGAATATTTTATTAAAATCAATATGTTATGGAAAATTCGGTTGAATTTGTTGCTTTAAATCAGCGCAGGTTTGTGAATAAAATTGCAGCATTTTTAGAATTTGCATAATAAATCATCAAAAAACTTGCTAATTCTCGGCTATTAAAATTACCTGATTATGGTCGAAGGTCGCATTGCCGTAGCCCCAAAAAGGACGGCCACCCGGCGGCGTGGCGGTCGCCGGGTGGCCTGGTTGGGGCGGGGGGG
>JAQCKY010000504.1 GCA_027592155.1 Pseudomonadota bacterium | reverse complement strand
TCTCAGCGGCTATCCGCAACCTACCAAAGGTGCCGATATCGCTGGGTAAAACACCCGATTGCTTCTCAGTAAGCGGGAACTACTCAGTTCCACCGTAGCGTTAGACATCGGATCACCTCCTTTCTGTTGTTTCGCCAAGGTCTAAATCTTGGACCCGTTGGCGTTTCAATTGCAAGTCAACATTGAGAAAGTGCCGGAATCTCGACGTCTTGGTTGATCGTCGACACCGATTGGCGGCGGCCAGGAGGGAATGATTCGGGTTACTGAACCTGCTCAAAGACCGGAAATGCCGAACCCCTTATCTGTTCGCCGGGCGTCTGAGGCTTTGGCCCTTCATCCAGTGCCTTCCGCAAAAGCGGTTGTGTGCCGGGCCGTGGATCATAACGCACCTCACCGGCCATCCAGCGGATAGCCAAACCTCGCCGCCGGATATTTGCCGAATTCTCTGGCGCGCCGTGCACATTCATGACGTGATGGGCAACCAGATCTCCGGGCTCCAGGTCCCAACTCACGATGTCATATTGATCGCGCTGTTTATTGATATCCGGGACCGGCTCGACATTGGCCTCGGAATAACGGTCGCCGCCCGAGAACGAGGCCGGTCCGAAATACCGCCCCCACTTATGGGATCCGACGACATATTCCACCGCGCCGGACTTTATGGTCACAGGGTCCAACGCAATCCAGGTCGAACAGATACTATCCGCGCCGGGACCGGTAACAGGATAATAGAGGCGATCTTGGTGCCAGGGTGTTGGATTCCCGGCACCCGGCTCCTTGGTCAAAATAAAATCGTAGAACAATTGAACTTTGTCGACCCGGAGCAGCGCCGCGGCGACGGCGGCGGCAGGGGATTCCATCAGGAAGTCATGGAACATCTTGTTGCGCCACCACATGAACTGTCCGCCATAAAATTTATCCTCGCCCTCTTCGGTGAAATCGCCATCATAGGGACCTGGATTCTTCTGCGCCCAATCGGCAGCGGGCTGCAGCGCGGTGATCCAGTCGTCGGGTATGGCATTTCGGACGCAAACGACGCCGTCCCGCTCATAAGCTTCAATCTCGGCGTCGGTAACATTGCACTCGCTAAATGACGGCATCGCAGATAGCCTCTCGGATAAACGCATTTTGATGAGTAAATTCTACTAAACGGTTGTGTATATCGTCACGCGTTTTATATTTTAAGGACGCCGGAGATGACGGCAGTTCAGATGGAGACGGCATATGACCTACGGCCTTGAAGAGTTTTGCAACGATTGCCGAAGCGCGATCGATCCTAAAACGCACGAAGCGGACCTGGATGCGATCCAGGGCCACCTAGAGCACCTTATGGAAAACGATGCTTTCGTGAATGAACATTGCGGTCCCCATGCTGAGGTCGGCATTCACACGATATTCCGTGATCCTGAAACCGATTTCATGGTGCTGGCACATATCAACGCCAAAGGCCGCACCTCGCCACCCCATGATCATGGGGCGTCATGGGCTGTCTATGCGCAAGCCGTTGAATTCACCGACATGACCGAATTCGACCGGAAAGATGACGGATCGAAAGAGGGCTATGCAGAATTGGAGGTCTCGCGAAAATATCGGCTGGAGCGCCCCAAGGCCGGTCATTTCGGCCCTCACAAAGTTCACGCCATTCATTTCCCCGACAATGGCCGCTTTGTTCGAGTAACCGGTACCGACCTGTCCAGATTGGAGACGCTTCGCTACAACATGGATGAGAAGTCAGTGACGGCAGTACCGCCGAATGATCGTGGTGAGATTTCGGGTACCGCGTCGGTCTAAAAACACGGCTGAGAATTCAACCGATATTAGGATTCAGCTCCTCCTCGTCTGGTACGACGTCTTCCGGCGTTAACCACCAGGCCGCCACCTTGACTAGGTGACGAAGGCTGCTTGGACAGCATAAATTATTACGAGTCGGCCCCGGTGCTTTCCCAAACCACCGGGAAGAGAGGATGGTCGAACGGTTTGCCCAATTCGAGGTCAGGGGCCAAGTCCTTGAGGCTGGCAGTCAAATTATCTGGAATTTCCGGCCGGGTGCGGTAAACCACATCGTCGCCGATCCACCGGGTGGCAATGCCGCGCCGGCGGCCCGATTTGGTCGAATTGGCCGGAGCACCGTGTAGGAGCCGGACGTGATGGAGCACGCAATCGCCGGGCGCAAGCTCCCAGCTCAAAATATTGAAATCTTCCCGGTGGGCGTCCACGTTGGGGACCGGTCTGAGCTGTGAGTTCGCATAATGCCCTTCGCCGCTGAACCGCTCGGGCGCGTAGAGGACATTATCCTTGTGGGTGCCGCCGAGATATTCGACTGCCCCGTTCTCGGCCGTGACGTCATCCAGTGCGATCCAGATACCGCAGCATTGCACGCCTTCGATTGTGAAATAGGGGGCGTCTTGATGCCAAGGTGTGGGATTGGCGCCGCCGGGCTCCTTGACCAGAAGATGATCGAAAAAAAATCGTGTCCGCTTTGATTCCATGAGTTTGGCAGCAATTTCGCCCAGCGGCGAGCCCAGAAGGATGTCGCGCATCGCTGGGATGCGCGCCGTGACAAACAGGTCGGCCAGAAACTTCCCGGCATCCCCTGATGTAAAGGCCGTGGCATGAGGCCCCGGGTTGCGTAGGGCGTCCTCGACTGCGTCCCGCAATATCTCAACCTCGGCGGGGCAAAAAATCCCCCGGAGGCATAAGGCCCCATCATCGCGATAGGCCGCGCGTTGATCGTCGGTTGGCGAAAAGGTACTTTTGGTCACTGCGTATTACCGTTGGGGCAATTCTGACGACCAAGGGTAATCCCAATGCATAGGAGCGTCATCCCTTTCCTCACCTCGATCCGCCTTCTCTTCGGAGAAACAGTTTACAGTGGCCAATATTATTTTTTGGTAATCTGACAGATCGCCGATTTAAAGCCCGGATATCCGGTGATCGGATCAAGACCTGAGTCTGGGATCAGGGAGTTGATATTGGCGGTCGGCCAGCCATGGGGCGCGTGAGCAACACCCGGTAAAATCATGT
>JAQCKY010000503.1 GCA_027592155.1 Pseudomonadota bacterium | reverse complement strand
ACCTTGTCGGCGTCGAACACATGCAAAGGCCGGTTGAGCGCAATGGTCATCAGATTAGTGACGTCGACCAAAGCCGAAATCGGGCGCAACCCAACTTGCAGCAATTTTTGCTGCAGCCAATCGGGGCTCGGGCCGTTCTTCACGCTCTTGATGTAACGCCCGACAAAATGCGGGCAGGCGTCGGCGGTTTCGCCGTCGAATTCCAGGGACACGCCGAGCGGGCTTTCGAAGGCGCCGGGGACTTTCGCGATCTCCAGCGGCTTGAGCGTCCCGATCCCGGCGGCGGCCAAATCGCGGGCAATGCCGCGCACGCCGAGGCAGTCGCCCCGATTGGGAGTGATGGCGATCTCGAACACCGGATCGTCGAGGCCCATAAGCGGGGCCGCCGGAGCGCCGATCGGCGCGTCGTCGTCAAGCTCGACGATGCCGTCGTGGCTGTCGCTCAGCCCCATCTCGCGCTCGGAGAGCAGCATGCCGTTGGAGGTCACGCCGCGGATTTTGCTTTTCTTGAGCGTCACATCGATGCCCGGGATGTACATGCCGTCGGCGGCGAAGACGCCCTTCATGCCTTGGCGGGCATTCGGCGCGCCGCACACCACTTCGACCGTCTCGGTGCCGTTATCGACCTGACAGACTTTCAGTCGGTCGGCGTCCGGGTGCGGATCGCATTTGACCACGTGCCCGACGACGAAATCCTGCAGGCTCTTGGCCGGGTCCTCGACGCCCTCGATTTCCAGCCCGACCATGGTCAGGGTTTCGGCGATCTTCTCTACCGAGGCGTCGGTATCCAGATCCTGTTTCAGCCATTTGAGAGAGAATTTCATGGCTCAGCTCCCCAACTGCGCGCGGGCAACCATGCTGGGTACATCCAGCGGGGCGAAGCCGAAATGATTGAGCCAGCGGATGTCGGATTCGTAAAAGGTTCTGAGATCCGGGATGCCGTATTTCAACATCGCGATCCGTTCGATCCCGACGCCAAAGGCAAAGCCCTGATATTTGGTGGAATCGATGCCGCAATTTTCCAGCACGCGCGGATTGACCATGCCGCTGCCGAGAATTTCCAGCCAATCGTCGCCATGCCCGATCCGCAATCCGCCGCCTTCGCGGGTACAGCCGATATCGACCTCGGCAGACGGTTCGGTGAAGGGGAAATAGCTGGGCCGGAAGCGTACGGGCAGGTCGTCGACGCCGAAGAAGGCACGGCAGAATTCGATCAGGCAGCCTTTGAGGTGCCCCATGTGAGAGACCTCATCGACCACCAGTCCCTCGACCTGATGGAACATCGGCGAATGGGTGGCGTCATGATCGCAGCGATAGGTCCGCCCCGGCACGATGATGCGGATCGGCGGTTTGGCGCTTTGCATCGTCCGGATTTGCACCGGTGATGTATGGGTGCGCAGGACCTTGCGATGCCCGTCTTTCTCGGCATTGACGTAGAAGGTGTCGTGCTCCTGGCGGGCCGGATGATCGGGTGGAATGTTCAACGCCGTGAAATTGTACCAGTCTTCCTCGATGTCCGGTCCTTCGGCGACGGAAAAGCCCATCTCGCCGAAGATGGCGATCACCTCATCGATGGTTTGGCTGATCGGATGGATGGAGCCCGAGGCTTCGGGGCGGACCGGCAGGGTGACGTCGATGCGCTCGGCGGCCAGCCGCTCGTCGATGCCGGAGTTTTCCAGCTCGAACTTGCGGGTCTCAATCGCTTCGGCGACCGCGTCTTTCAGGACATTCATCGCGGCACCGGCGGCTTTGCGATCGTCCGGGTCCATCTGACCCAGCGATTTCATCAGGCCGGTGATTTGGCCTTTGCGCCCGAGGGCGGCGACACGCACGTCATCCAACGCCGCGAGATCGGCGGCTTCCGCCACCTGTCCCAGCATTTCCGATTTTAACTTATCCAGATCTTCCATGAACTCACTCGCCACAAACGCCAAAAGGGCCGCCTTCCGGCCGCCCTATTTAGCATAATCCAAAAAACTTTACTTAGTCGGCTTTAGCAAGGGCGGCCTGGGCTTGTTCTGCCAGGCTTTTAAACGAATCCGGCTCTTGCGCCGCCATATCGGCCAATACCTTACGATCGAGCTCGATGCCGGCCAAGATCAGGCCATGCATGAACTGAGAGTAGGTGAGGTCGTGCAGGCGGGCACCAGCATTGATCCGCTGAATCCACAGGGCGCGGAAATTGCGCTTCTTGGCGCGCCGGTCGCGGTAGGCGTATTGCCAACCCTTCTCGACGCTCTGCTTGGCGACGCGGAAACTGGATTTACTCCGGCCCCGGTAACCCTTGGCCGCCTTGATGATTTTTTTATGCCGCGCACGTGCCGCGACTGTCGGTTGAGAACGGGCCATGACTATTTCTTCCGGCTGTAAGGCATATAAGAGAGAACCATTTTTGCATCCGCGTCTTCGAGCATGAATCCGTTACGCGCTTTACGCTTCATCTTCTGAGAGCGTTTGCGCAGATTATGCCGTTTGAATGCAAAGTTAGCTTTGACCTTGCCGGTACCCGTTATCTTAAAGCGCTTTTTGGCGCTCGACTTCGTCTTAAGCTTGGGCATTTTTCCATCCTTTGATCGGTGTGTTCACTTATTAAGAGTAGCTGGGCATGCCCTTAGGGGATGTCTCATACGCAGGAGTATTCCCGGCCTCACCACTCGAGGAAGCGCGGTTTATAACGATAGAAGGGGGGTATGGCAAGGGAAACACCCCCGATGACCCGCACAAAAAAATCCGCCCAGAGTGTGGACGGATTATGAGATTAGGGGTTATCCGGACCCATTTTGAGGGCGCCGCTTGGCATGAGGGGAATGACCGGCGCCCGGGCCCGTATGAGGTAAACACCGTCTACAACCGTTTATTCCCGATAGTCCGTCCTAATACCCGATCGCGCAGCCGTCCTTGCGGGGCTCGGAGCCGCCGGTCAGCACGCCTTCGTCCCAATTGATTTGAATCGCCTGGGCGCCGCCGATGGGTTTGCCCGGCGAGGCGGTTTCGTGGCCCATGGCCTGCAACGCCTTGACCGTGCCCGAGG
>JAQCKY010000502.1 GCA_027592155.1 Pseudomonadota bacterium | reverse complement strand
ACTATTCTGAGGAGGCAATCAGCCATGACTTTTACGACGATCACGCTTGAGACAACGGATAATGAAGTCACCGCCACGATCCACAAACCTGCGAGCGAAACGGGCCCCGGCTTAATTCTTCTTCCAGCTGGTCCAGGAAAGACAGGCCCGATATTGGAAGCGGTCGGTGCTTATCTCGCAGAAGACGGATATGTCGTGATGACTGTTGACCCTGGCACCGGGGGGCTGGACGTTATCCAGCAAGCAGTATTGGCGCTCGCACCACTGTTGGATGAGGCCGCTGAAATCGGCATCGTTGGGTTCGCCGTCGGGGGCAAGCTCGCCTTGGAGGCGGCCGCCGAACTCGATTTCGCGGTCGCCGCAGTATATGACCCGATGAACCTCGGCGATGCGAGTCCGGTGTTATCAAACATACGCTGTCCGGTGATCGTCCATTTGTCCGTCGACGCCGAGGAAGTCGGTGGGCGTGTCTCGGCATTACTGCCGAACGCCGACCTTCGTGTCCACAGCTACGCCGGCTGCAAGCGGGGTTTTGCGATTCAAGGTCACCGCTATTACAACAAATGGCCTGCGCGGATTAGCTACTCTCGGACCCTCGGAATGCTGAGAAGGGCCCTTGGACCCCATTACGATCTCGCCGGATTACTTTTCGAGCACCTCCGCTATGAGTTCGAGACCAAGGATGCCGACGCAACGATGGGTACTATGGTCGATGCGCCTTACGTCAATCATATCCCGACGATGACCGGCGGGGTGGGGCATGATCTGCTCAAGCGGTTCTACAAATATCATTTCATTCCGCAGCAGCCCGATGACCGCGACAACATCATTTTATCTGAGACCGTCGGGGCGGACACCGTCGTCCTGGAGATCCTCAACCGCTTCACCCATAACAAGGTTATCGATCATATGCTGCCGGGGATCGAGCCGACCGGAAAATATGTCGAATTTCCCGTCGTCGTGGTCGCCAAGTTCCGCGGCAACCAGCTATATCACGAACATATCTATTGGGATCAAGCCTCATTGCTCAAACAGCTGGGCGTACTCGACACCGGGGATCTACCGGTGCCCGGAATTGAGGCCGCCAAAAAGCTGATGGATGAAACATTGCCGTCGAACGAACTGATGACAAACTGGGCTGACAGCGAAGGCAAGCCGATCTAGGAATATTGAGCTATGAGGCAGTTAAGAATGCCAGAGGAAAAGCCGAACGCCGCACGGCTAGTTGCCCCCTATTCGGCGGCGTGCTTGCCGACTTCCCAGCCTTTGGCGCCGAAGGTCTCTTCCGCAACACTCAAAGGAACATCCTCTAACTCGGTTCCGAGCGTGTCGTTTATCTTGTTGAGATAGGCGCCGTATGCGAGGGCGCAGACCATTTCGACGATCTGGTCGTCAGAAAAATATAGCCGTAATTCCTCGTAATTCTCATCGCTGACGGCACTGGGAACGCAGCCAGATGCTTGCGCAAATCGCAAGGCCGCTCGTTCGGCATCTGTAAACAACGGACTGGTTTCGTAGTCCCACAGCGCCGCTACCTTGTCGGCTGGAATATTCATCCCGCGCCGGTTCATGAAGGTGACCGAGTGTGCCTGGCAGTACCGGCAGCCCGACGATAAACTCATGATATGGAACATCATCTGGCGCAAATCCGGGTCGAACGTAAGCTCCTCCATGATCGCATCCCGGAGTGCAGAGAAGGCGCGGGAAATCTTCGGCTTTCGGGCTGTGGTCAGGAAGGAGTTCATAACAAAGCCCGCACCTTCCATCTGTTTCTCGGCGGCAATTCTTAGGTCTTCGGGTAGCTCATCGATCGTGAGTGGTGTGATGCGTGCCATGATTTTTCCTTCCAATTCCATTTATTCGACTGCCCCGCCGAGGATTTCAGCAGCCTACGTCGAACCACGAGGGTTGGGCAAGATTAGAGGGCAGATCGCCGGTTCAAATTTCTCTAAGTCAGGGGTTGCATCACGTGGGTGCGGAAACCGTCTCTTTGGCAAAGCCGGTCGTACCAGGCCCGGACGTTGGGCAGAGGCGGATGGTCAATATCCAGCGCGAGATAGCGGTAGCAGGTCGCGCCCATCGGAATATCGCCCATCGTGAATCTCTCACCGGCAATAAAAGGCCGATCCGAAAAATGGGCATTGAGGATTTTGAAATGCCTGGCGACGTTTTTGACGCCGGCATTGATGGCATTCCAGTTGCGGTCCTCCGGTTTTGTTCGGATCAGCCCCCAAAATACAGGCGTTAGGTCGCTGTTTACCTCGGTACCCTGCCAATCCATAAAGCGGTCGGCTTCGGCCCGCTCGGCAGGGTCGGTCGGCCAAAGATTGCCGGCACTGTGTTTCGCTGCCAGATAGCGGACGATGGCATTGGATTGCGTAATGATAACACCGTCATCGTCGAGGGTCGGAATACGGGCCGTAGGGTTGAGCGCACGGTAGTCAGGTGTATCGATGGTGCCGAATACACCGTCTTCATCGATGCGTTCGGCGGTGAGGCCGATCTCAGCCAGGGTCCATAAGACCTTCATGACATTTATGGAGCTGTTGCGGCCGTAGAGTTTCATTTATCGCCTGACGTTATGAAGAGAGAGCGACGATCGGCTATTTGTCGCGGCTGTAAACTTGCCTATACTTTGCTGAGCAACTGAGCCTGCAATTAAAGGCGTTCGATAGGGAGGCGACTATGGCACAGTCCAACACAGGGTCACAGACCAAGACCAGCAAAAAAGTCGAGCCGCTGCTCGATTTGAAATTTCTGTCCCACGGCACGGTGGAAACCGGCGATCTTGCAAAAGCGCGGCGGTTTTACGAAGAGGTCCTCGGCCTCGAGATTGTGCAGACCAGCAGCGTATCGCTGCAACTTCGCCTCAATAGCGACACGACCGTCGTGTGCGTCGAAACCAATAAGCCTGTGCAAGCGGGAATGTTCAGCCATATCGGCTTCGATGTCGAAACTCAGGCGGAAGTTGATCACGCCTATGAGGTCGTCTGTAAACATAAAGACGCCTATGGGATTCAACGGGTCACCAAACCTGTGG
>JAQCKY010000501.1 GCA_027592155.1 Pseudomonadota bacterium | reverse complement strand
TGTGCCGGACCGATCCGCTTCCAAGTTTTGCTCAGCGACGTAGGTGCGGTTATCGCTGCCGTCGACCAAAACGTGATACCAGGGCTCATTCTTAGGGGGCCGGGATTTGGCCATCTCGTTGTACCACTCCTCGGTGCCCTGGAAATAGGGATCGGCATCGACAATGACACCCCGATAGTCGAACCTTAGATGATGAACGATCTGTCCGACGCCGAATTTTGCTTCTGCACTGGCCATGGTGCGAACTTTCTTAAAAACAGGTGCCAATCCTTTTGTCGTCCCGGCCTTTTGTCACCCGGACGATTTCGGTTAGCTGGATCCTCTATTTCTAGGCGTATACTGAGCCCATGATCGAGTCCAGCAAAGATACGTCTGCACTGCGCGTCTGGGCGCTCGTCGACGAGAGGGCGGGTACAGCGGCACAATGTCTTGGCGTGGCCCAGCTGTTGGGACTGCCGTTCGAAGAAAAACAGATCAACTATGCACCCGCGGCAGGGCTTCCAAATTCCGTTCTGGGCGCGTCGCTCACCGGTCTTAAACGCGAATCGCGGGACCAATTGAGGGCTCCTTGGCCTGATCTTGTGATTGCCGCGGGGCGCCGTTCGGCACCGGTTGCGCGTTGGATAAAACACCAGTCCGGCGGAAAATGTTTCTTGGCTCAAGTGATGTTCCCGGGACGGTCCGGTGCAGACGAATTTGATCTCATCGCGGTTCCCCGCCATGACCGCCATGCGCCTCGCGCCAATCAACTTGCCATCACCGGTGCGCCGCACGGAATTACGGCGGACGTTTTGGCGGAGACTTCCAAAGCGTGGGAAGCGGAATTGGCGGGAATCGCGAGGCCGTTGGTGGGATTGGTCGTCGGCGGTACAACACGCAGGCAAAAATTTTCCGATCAATCGGCGGTTGAACTGGGCCGATTGGCGGCGGAAATAGCGCAGCGCAAGGATGGCTCACTATTGGTTACGACCAGCCGACGCACGGCCGGTGCTGCCGATATCCTGCAGAAGGCCATCACCGATACTGGGGTGGCGCTGGGTATGTTCTTCCGGTGGGGGGATACTGGGGCAAATCCTTACCGGGCCATTCTCGCTCACTCGGATGTCTTGATCGTAACAGGGGATTCGGTGTCGATGTGTGCTGAAGCCTGCGCGACGAAGGCGCCCGTTTATATATACGCGCCGCCAGGCTTTGTGCTGGCCAAGCATCAGCGGTTCCATGATGAACTCTTTGAAGCAGGATATGCGCGGCCCCTCACCGGCGAAATCGAGACGTGGGATCATCCGCGGTTAAACGCCGCCAAGGATATCGCCGTTGAAATTCGCGCCCGGATGGGGCTCGCGTGAGATCGGAATACCGTGAGTGACGGATCGGAAATCGACGACAAGTTGGATCGCGGGTTGGCGCTTCATCGCGGCGGCAAAATTGCCGAAGCAGAAGACATTTATCGAGCAGCGCTCGACGACGAACCGGATAACGCTCGGGCCCATCATCTCTTGGGGTTGATTGCATTGCAGACGGGCAATCCCGAAAATGCACTTACCCTTTTCCAACGCTCAATTTCACTCGACCCAGGTCAGTCGGCTGCACTCTGCGATCTGGGGGCCACACTCCAGCGCCTCGGTAACCTTGAGGATGCGGCTGACGCTTTTCGTCAGGCTCTGGAAATCGACGACACATCCGAGCCTGCGTCCCTCAATCTTGGCGCGGTCCTCACCCAACTCCTCCGCTTTGATGAGGCCGAGGTCATATTAACGCGCGCTGTTGAACGCCATCCTGATTCGGCGTTGGCGCATAACGGGCTTGGAAATCTATTCCGAGAGAAACAGGAACTCGCCAACGCCATGGCGGCTTACCGGACCGCAATCGAGCTTGACCCTGATTATGCGGTGGCCTGGTCCAATGCCGGCGTTGTGCTCCGCGAACTCGGCGATTATGCGGAGTCCCTTCGGCATTTCGAAATGTCCATTGGTCTGGATGACGGCAATCCTGAGTGCTTTAAGAACATGGCTCACGCGCTGACTGAAATTGGCCGATATGCCGCCGCCGAAAAGGCCCTCGGCCGTTCGCTTATGGCAACACCAGAAGATGCCCAAGCCCATACCAACCTGGCCCACATCCTGATGATGACCGGACGTTGGGAGGAAGGATGGAGGGAATATCGCTGGCGCCATCGCCGCTCTGGAGGGGAGCCCGGGCGGTCGGCTAGCTTGTGGCAGGGGCAGGATTTCCCCCAGGAAACAATTTTGGTGCTGAAAGAGCAGGGGGTTGGAGATCAGATATTGCATGCCGGGCTGATTCCGGCGCTTCAGGCTCGCGGTGGTCGCGTCATTTTTGAATGCGACGCTCGCTTGCAGACACTTTTGTCCCGTGCCCAACCCGATGTGTGTTTTGTCGCCGACGGATCGGATGTCGCGGCACGATATTATTTGCCGATGGCCGACTTGGTATCTCAGCTCGGACCGCATCCGGCCTCAATTCCTTTCCCATCCCGCTTTATGGCACCTGATCCGGGGCGCGTTAAAGAGTGCCGGGATTACCTATCCTCGCAGTGCGCCGAGGCCAGCATGCGGATCGGAATTTCCTGGCGAAGTTCTCAACGCAATGTCGGGCGCTCCAAAACTATGAATTTGACGGAGTGGGGGCCAATCTTCGGGGCGGTGTCTGCGGTTTTTGTTGATCTCCAATACGGCGACACAACCAAGGAACTGGAAACCGTTCAGCAAGAACACGGCGTTAAAGTGATAACCGATCCGACAATCGATATTTTTGAAGACCTGGATGGCTTGGCGGCGATAATCGATTCCCTCGATCTTGTGATAACGGCCTCGAACGTGACAGCCCACCTTGCAGCGGCACTCGGCAAAGAGGTTTGGCTTGCGGTTAAGCTAAGCCCTTTCTGGTATTGGGCAGGGGATGGCTCAACGACACCGCTATTCCCAACCGTTCGGGCCTTTCGTCAGGAGAGGGCAGGGGACTGGAAACCAATCATCGCTGCCATAGCTGAAGACCTAACGCAACACGCTGCCAATAGATAAAAT
>JAQCKY010000500.1 GCA_027592155.1 Pseudomonadota bacterium | reverse complement strand
TCGAGCTCAAGCGCCACCGGGGTTTGCTCACACTCGACAATATTGGTCATCATGCGAGGGCCCTCTTCGAGGGTGACCACGGCGATGGCATAGGGCGGCTCAAATCCCGGCGCCGGCAAGTGGCTGATGGTGTAGCTATAGAGCGTCGCTTTGCCGCTGGCGGCAAAAACGCTGACCCTGCGGCTGGAACATTTGGGACAGAAGGGGCGCGGCGGGAAATAGGCCTCCGCACAGTCGTCGCAGCGTTGCAGACGAAGCTCGCCGGCTTGGGTGCCCTCCCAATAATGCTGGGACTCGGGCGTAGGGTCGGGCAGGTGTCTGTGGCCGTCAGGCATCTCGGGTTCCTAGTCGCTGGTTGTTGTTTTGGCGTGGATTAAGCTTCGGTCTTTAAGCCCGGACGCTCAAATTTTTTGTCCATATGACCTCGGCCCTGCTGCTCACCCTTTTCGAACAGCCAGGCATAGCCGCGCGGCGGATTGGTCAGGATTTCCCACCAATTATCGTCAAGGTCGCTGAAGAAGAAGCTGTAGGTGCCGTGTTGCAGCGCCGGCTTGGTGACCTTTCCGATGCCCCACTTCTCGGCATGCTCTTCGACCAGAACATGAGCCGCGTCGACCTCTTCCTGGGTCTCGACATCGAAACCGTTGTGGTTGAGCAGCGGCATGCTTTCCTTTTTGGGAACCTGGACCACGGCGATGGTGTTATCGCCGCCGAGGCGGATCAACAGTGAGACATTGCTGGTGCGGACCACTTCGAGGCCGAGGAATTCTTCGTAGAATGCGCGCGATTTCTCCAGGTCCCGGGCTTCGAGGGTGCCGTGAGAGAGGAAATTGAGCTTGAGAGTCGGTTCCTGCTGCGTTTGGCCATCCATAATTTTAAACCTCCACTGATTTGCACTGATCAATTATTTTTGTTCCCCTATCTAAAGCCATTTTCGGCACGACATCTAGCCTGATCCGCCTAGCCGGGAGCATCCGATATGCGTGCGAGCGAGCGCCCCAACATAATCCTGATCATGACCGACAATCAGCCCGCCGACATGCTGGGCTGTTACGGCAACCCGGAAGTCTCCACGCCCCATCTGGATAAGATGGCATCGGAAGGGCTGATATTTGAAAATGCCTATTGCCCGAATGCTATGTGTTCACCGTCCCGAGCCTCGGTCTGGACCGGACGAATGCCTTGTCAGCACGGTGTGCATACCTGGCTCGATGACCGGCAGATGGAGAATTGGCCGGCAGCGTGGAACGCGATCGAGGAATTCGACACCCTGCCGGAAATTCTCAAACGTAACGGCTACGCGACGGCGATGATCGGCAAATATCATCTCGGTATGTTGGATGCGCCGCAAAACGGGATCGACCATTGGATCACCATGGCGCGCGGGCATACGCTCGATTTTTATGGCAACCAGATGCGGGTAAACGACAAGACCTTTGTCCATGAAGGCCATTCGGTGGATTTTTTCACCGACAAGGCCGTCGAGTATATCGGTGAGCGGGCCGCGGCACCCGATGATCCCTTCCTCTTGATGCTGCCCTATAACGGCCCCTACGGTCATTGGCCGTCGATCAAGGGGCCGGCGCAGAATCGGTTCTGGCTGCAGTACCAGGACATGCCGATGAACTCGGTGCCGCGAGAAGCGATCAACAAGGCGGCGATCGATTGTTATGAGATGAATAAGAGTTTCCATCCTCAAGGGAAGGGCGGGCCGGATTTCAGCGCCCTCTTGCAGATCCCCAACGACCTGACATCGCTCCGCAACTATTATTCCCAGATGAGCGTGGTCGATGACGGGGTGGGGCGGGTCTTCGCGGCGTTGGAGGCCGGGGGGCTGGACGAAAATACCATCGTCATCTTTACCGCCGATCATGGCTTTTCTCTCGGTCATCACGGATTCTGGGGCCACGGTCAAGCGACCTGGCCGTCGAACGGGTTCCGGGTCGCTTATAATATTCCGCTTTTGATCTGGTCGCGACGCCTGCTCAGCGAAGGGCCGCGCTCGGTCTATGTCAGCAGCACAGATCTTTACGCCACGTTGCTGGCCTATTTGGGTATGACGGGCGATGTCGATATGACCGGCGTGCCGTCCCGAGATTTCGGGGTCTTTTTGTATGGCGATGCGGACCCCTGGGACGATGCGGTTGTCATCGAACAGGAAGAAACCCGCATTATCCGGACTCCGGAATGGTCCTATTTCAAGAGGTTTAAGGGCAGCGACGCCTATCCTCTCGAGGATGAGCTTTATGATCTGAGTAAGGACCCGGATGAACGGGTCAATCTCTCTGGTAATCCGGCCCAGGCGGACATCGAGACGGCCTTATCCGCCAAGATCGACGCCTATTTCGCCGCTTACGCCGATGCCCGGTTCGACTTGTGGAAGGGCGGTGCGGTCAAATCTAACAGTTCGCGACCGTGGTTATGGAAAGATGCCTGGGGCGAAGATTGGGCGCCGGTTACGTAAAATGTTGATACTTTAGCCAGTTTCTCCTGGCATCAATCGTCTATGAATTGGTTTGTTCGAAAGCTCGACAGTCTTGGCGGGGCGATCTTCGCGGGCGTGTTTTTCGCCGCCGCGTCGCAATTCGCCGAATTTGTGCAGCAATATACCCAGCGCCTCGGCGGACATCTTGACGAGGCCCGGCGTTATGCCTCGGGCGTTGCCGATACCGATCGGCACCAGGCCATGAACCCCACGACCCGGGAGAGCTTGGTTAATGAGGCATCGAATCGTGTCTCCGAGATCGAGCAAGCCCATCAAGCGATCTCCGATGCGGATATCTTTTCTCTGCCGTGGGAATTCTTCCGCCATTTCGATTACGGCGTGGCGTCCCGTACCTGGGAACAATTCAGCCCCGCCGTGCCGGTTGACCTAGAAGGCGGTGTTTATGCCGGGATTGGCATCTTGCTTGGGCTGTTTGTTTACGAGCTAGTGAAACTGCCATTTTTGCCGCTGACGCGCGGAAAAAAGGGGAAGGTGGAGCGGGCGCGTTAGGGGATAGACCGGGCGGGGTATAAAACCGCCCGCTTTTCGGTCAGCCGTCCTTT
>JAQCKY010000499.1 GCA_027592155.1 Pseudomonadota bacterium | reverse complement strand
GCCCTGGAGCCTGCTCGTCCAGGACGTCGAACAATTTCACCCCGACACCGCCGGGTTGTTGCGCACGTTCAATTTTGCGCCCCGTTGGTTGATGGACGACATCATGGTCAGTTTCTCAACCGAGGGCGGCACCATCGGCGGCCATATCGACAGCTACCACGTCTTTCTCGTCCAGGGCCAAGGCACCCGCCGCTGGACCATCGGCCGCGCCCCCATCTTCGATGAGGTCTATATCGAGGGCCTCGACCTCAAAATCCTGAAAGACCCCGTCGACGGCGATACGGTTGACGTCACCTCCGGCGACGTTCTGTATATCCCCCCTCACTTCGCCCACGAAGGTGTGACGCTCGACGACGCCTTGACCTTTTCCGTTGGCTTTCTCGGCCCGAAATTATCCGAACTTTACAGCGCCTATGGTCAGTACCTGGCCGAACAGGATGCGCTCGATCACCGCTATGTCGGCGAGGGGTTGAGCGCCGACAGCGCGGGCTTCATCCTCTCCCGCGAGGCCGTCGAAGCGCTGCGGGATCATCTCGGCAAGCCCTTGCGCATGCCTGCGTTTTCGGCGTGGCTGGCCGGGTTTTTCACCGGCTCCACCAATGACGACATTGAACCCTACTGCGAACGCGACAATCAGCTCAGCCTGGCCGCCTTCACCGAAGCCTTGCGGGCAGGGGCCGGTCTGATCAAACCCGCCGATGTAAAATTCGCGCTCACCCCATCGTCTACTCATTCGTCGGGAGGCGGCTATACCCTCGGCTTCGATCGCGAGACTTTTGACATCGACGATGCCGCCCTGGCCGTCGTCCTAAGCCTGATGAAAGAAGACGCCATCACCGCGGAAGACACGCCCGCACTGCTCGATCATCTCGATCTTTTGCGCACGCTCTATAACCACCAGGCGTTGGAATTTATTGACCGGGCACCGTGACCCACACGGGTGCGAAACCGGCTGGTGGACCCACGGTTGGCAGGTTTATGCCCCCCGGCAGAGGGCGTTGCCGACGGCCCGATGGGATTGCCTAGACAACCCGATAAGGACGGTTCACCCTCCCCGCTCATACGGTCGAAGCGGCCGAATATCTCGATTAAATCCTCCCAAAATAACCAGAATAGGAAGACCTCATGCCATTCTCGATGTACGACGCGTCCGTCCTCGTCAGCGCGCAACAGCTTGGCGCCCTCGCGACCATCATCGACAAGGCCGCCGCCCATTGCGTGGCCAACAAGATCGAAGAATCGGCGCTGCTGACCGACCGGCTCTATCCGGACATGTTCCCCCTGGCCCGACAGATCCGTCTGGCGGCGGATTATGGCCGTTATATGCCGGGCCGTCTTGCCGGCGTCGCAGGGCCGGAATTCGCGGCGGAGGACGAAACCAGTTTCGCCGACGCTAAAAAGCGCGTCGAGGACTCGATTGCCTTCGTCAACAGCCTGACACGGGAGCAGATCGAGGGCGCCGAGGACAAGGAAATTGTCTGGGTCGGTGGCGGCAAGGAACGCAAGATGAAGGGGGCCGCCTATCTGCAGCAGTCCGCTCTGCCAAACTTTTTGTTCTTCGTCACGACCGCCTACAATATCCTGCGCCATCGCGGCGTCCCGATCGGTAAGCTGGACTTTCTCGGTCCGATAGATATGGGTTAACGGCAGAGACCGGCCGCTTCTCCGACAGGCGGCCGGATCTTTTTAACCCGAGCCCGGCAACCAGGTTCCCGCCGGAAACGGCACGTAGAACACATGGGTAAAGATCAGATAAGCGGCGATACAAACACATAATGGCACGATTAAAGCCATCCTTACGTTCCGTCGCGTTTTCTCCAAAGTCAGATAGATTGACGTCAATGCCAACATGAACAAGCTGGAAAGCCAGAACCCGAGGCCGAACATGACGAACATATAAGCAAGGACGACGACCAGGAACACCAGTACGTCGATGAAGGCCGTCCGGTCTTCCGCCGTCAGCTGAAGGGTATCCGGGGTGCGTTTCATAATTGCCGAAAAAATAACGCGAGCGAGCATGAATGCCGCGATGCCCAGAACGAGGTAGTTGGCCAGACGGGGGAATATCCAGTCCTTTGCATCGGCGCTGGAGCCCACCGAAAATACGGTGCCGACAGCGAGTAGTACCAGCGCGGTCAGGAGGTCTCGGTCTAATAATCTTCGCATTGCTGCTTCCTACTCCGTTTCATCCGGGTTCGCCGATCGTCCTTCGGCCGCCACGCGCGCGCGTTCCAGCCTCCCATCGTTCCAGCGCGCCCAGACAATCACGGAAACCGAGAGGACGGTCAGTGTGATGAGGATGATGTTGAGCGTCCCGGTGAAGAAAACCCGGCCGATTGAGGTGGCGTCGGAAATATACAGGGCCTGAACAAGCGAGGGTTCGATAATGGGACCCAAAATCAAACCCAGACCGATCGGGCCAGGATGGAAGCCCAGCCGCTTGACGAGGAAAACGAACACCCCGAGCCCGAGCATGATGTACACATCGAAGATATTATTTCGGATCGCATAGGCCCCGATGACAGCCAACAGCATGATCAGGGGCGCCAAAAGCCGCAACGGAATGCTGATAATTCGAACCAAAAACGGTGCGAACAAGCTGCCCAGGATGAACGTCACGATGCCGGCAAATAACAAGGACCAACCGAAGGAAAAGACCAGCGTTCCGTCGCTTTGGAAAAGTTCCGGCCCCGGATTCAAGCCGCGCAGCATGAGAGCGCCTGCGATGACGGCGGCGGGTGATGAGCCCGGAACGCCCAACGTGACCAAGGGGATCATCGCCGCGGGCGCTGCGGCGTTGTTGGCGATCTCTGACGCGGTCACACCCCGAAGGTCTCCCTTTCCGAACTGGCTTTTATCCTTACTCCAGCGTACCGCCTCGTTATAGGAGACCAATGCGGCGATGGGGCTACCGGCGCCGGGCAGGATTCCGATGAAGCTGCCGATCACCGCGGAGCGAATGACATGCACCGGATTCGACAGCACCTTTATGATCGTCTTCAGGGTTTCACCCCTCTTGGGTTCATACTCCGCGATAAAATCCTTTTTG
>JAQCKY010000498.1 GCA_027592155.1 Pseudomonadota bacterium | reverse complement strand
ATGAGCGGGGCACCCAACAATGGTGATCGGCGTGGGTCTCAAATGATTTCGCCATGTCGTCGGATTTCGGATTCGACGCAAAGAGATGGACCTCGAATCGATCCCGAGGCAGCAGCCTGATGAGGCCCTCCATGAGGCGTCCGATTGTGTGGTAGTAAAAATAGGGCGACTGAAAGCCAATTTTGATCCGCCTTCCCTCGGCCCCGCGGTAAGGCGATGTGCAATGGGGGGCGACGAAGGACAGCGACGGACAAGCCTGACGATAAAGCGCCGCAAGCATCTCAAGGTCCGCCCGGTCATCCTGCCCCTGATAAGCAAGGTAAAAGGGGGTCGTTCCGACATCCTTTAGAGGATCGGCGATCCGAATATCATCTTCAGTAAGCTGCCGGATGTCATTTCGAAACCGGTCCCGGGCCGTCTGCACTTCCTCCCTCGAACTCGGAATCCCCGGCATCAATGTCGCCATCCTTAGGCGGAGTGCATCATTGGGACCAATCGCCAGTGATTTCTCGTAGTGCATCCGGGCTCTCTGAGTATCTCCGCGCACGGCCGCAACATTACCGAGGTTGGACCAGGCTTCCGCGAATTCGGGGCGGAGCCGGATGGCTTGGTTAAAACTTTTTTCCGCCGCATCCAGTTGCTCCATGTCGCGCAGAACAACGCCGAGATTGTTGTGGATTTCGGGGAGGTCCGGGGCGTGAGCGACGGCCTGCTCAAGAACTGCCAAGGCTTCATCTGGCCGCCCCTTCATCTGCAATGCGTCGCCGAGATTGTTCAACGCGATGGCGTAACCTGGCCTCAATTCGAGAGCACGATGGAAACAGTCAATCGCCTCATCGAACCGACCGTCCTCTTTTAGTAATTTACCGAGGTCACTTAGGGGCTCTGGTCGGGGCTCCGCCTCAATGGACGCCGCCAGATGAGCCTGAGCTTCTTGCGGTCTGCTCAGCGCGAGTTCGGCAAGTGCCAGCACATAGAGCGCGTCGGGCTGAGCCGGATGGTCATCCAATAAGGCGTGGCAAACGGTCTCCGCTTCGGACCATTGCATCATATCCAAATATTTCGCGGCGATCTGTATCCGTGCCTCAACTTTAACGTCAGCGGGCACGGGCTATCCCTTCTGCTCCCACCGTCCGGCATCGGATTGCTGCCAGTATGTCAGCGTATGTCCGGTATCCTTTAGCCCTGACCACCGAGCGCGCGCAGCTTCCAGAGCCGTTTGATCATTGCCGTCGAAAAGATCGAAACAGCGCTCATACTGTCCGCACTCGCTGACATTGGCGCCGTCGGTGAGGAATAGAAAATTCGCGCCGTTGGGATTTTCTTCGAGATGGGTCAGCCAGATCGGCTGTTCCGTGGCATTGCCATCCTTTGCCGATCCGTGGGGCATCCATCCGTTCGGATTTGCCGTCCAAAGGGCGCCGTTGAGGGCTTCGACGCGCTGCTCAGATCCGGCGACCACCAACGCGCGCTTACCCGCCTCAAGGGTCTTCTCCAATAACCTGGGGAGGACGACTTCGAGCGGCGATCTCTGAAGATGATAAAATGCAATATCTGTCATAGGATGAAACAATCTACAGACGACACCAATTCCGTGTCAAAATACCATGATGAGTATCGAGCAAAATATCAACGATCCAGACGCGCCGCTTCCTTATCTGGAGCGAATCCGAACCTATTATCAGGCGCTTGGCTATGGCGAACCCTATCAGTGGGCGCATTTCGATGACGTTCCTTTTTCACCATTACCAAAACCTTTGGCAAACAGTCGAATCGCTCTTTTGACGACGGCCGCGCCGTTTCAAACCGGTAAAGGCGATCAGGGGCCTGGCGCTGCGTATAACGGGGCGGCCAAGTTCTATACGGTCTATTCCCTCCCCACCGATAGCGAACCGGATTTGCGGATTTCCCATATTGCCTATGACCGCGACCACACGACCGCCGAAGATCAGAATAGCTGGTTTCCCCTGCCCCACATGAAACAGTTGGCGGCGATCGGTGAAATTGGTGAATTGCCGCCCCGGTTTCACGGTATCCCGACCAACCGCAGTCACCGGACAACCCAGGAACAGGATTGTCCGGCCGTTCTGGCCCGGCTGCGCGAAGACGGCGTGGATGCGGCGGTGATCGTGCCGAATTGCCCGGTATGCCACCAAACGGCCGCGCTTACCGCCCGCTATTTGGAAGCGAATGATATCCCAACGGTAATCATGGGGTGCGCCAAAGACATCGTCGAACATGTCGGCGTCCCCCGGCTTCTGTTCAGCGATTTTCCGCTCGGCAACAGCGCCGGCAAACCTCATGATCCGGAGTCTCAAGCCTTAACCTTGCGCCTCGCGCTGGAGCTTTTGGTTTCCGCGACGGCACCCCGGACAACCGTGCAATCCCCCCTGAAATGGAGCGACGATCCCGCCTGGAAGCTCGACTACAGCAATGTAGATCGGCTATCACCGGAGGAGATTGCGCGGCGACGCCGGGAATTCGACGAACAGAAAGCCGCCGCCAAGATACAAAAGGCAATTGGAGAACCATCCGAATGAACAAACCCAGAAAAACAGCCGAACAGTTGGTCGCCGAAGCCGAGGCTGAAATTACGACTCTCAGCGTGGATGAGACAAACGCCCTGCTCGGCTCGGAAGACGCGACAATTTTCGATATCCGCGACGTCCGCGAATTGTGGCGTGAAGGCACGATTCCCGGCGCCGTCCACACGCCGCGCGGCATGTTGGAATTCTGGGCGGACCCGGAAAGCCCCTATCATCGCGATATCTTTGCGTCGGGAAAACAATTGGTGTTCTTCTGTGCGTCGGCCTGGCGCTCCGCGTTGGCTGCCAAAGCCATGCAGGATATGGGGGTCCCCAACGTCGCTCATATGGGCGGCGGCTTCACAGCCTGGAAAGAAAAAGAGTTTCCGATCGAAGCGGTAGAGAAAAAATAGCCGGGGCGATCAAATTTCCGCCATAAAGCTGTGACCAAAACTGGCGGTCCACAAGTTGAAATACGGATTATTGATTATGGGATTATGGAAAATTCGATTTGCGGCCGGTCTAC
>JAQCKY010000497.1 GCA_027592155.1 Pseudomonadota bacterium | reverse complement strand
TGGCCCTGACTGACCGGAGGGTTCGACACCGACAAAATTTATGATGACCGGTTTGTCGATCGCGGCCGCCGCCGTGATAATCGCCGCGGCGACATCGGGGGCCGGTGGTTTGGAAATCAAGACGATTACCTTGGTGCCGTCATCATCCGCCAAAAGCGATAGTCCGCGCCGCATCGAAATCCCGCCGATGGCCGAGCTCAGGTCTCGTCCGCCCGTTCCCAAGGCGTGGGAGACCCCGGCGCCGTGCTGGTCGATGAGGCAGGATACCTGTTGAAGACCGGTGCCCGAGGCCGCGACAATGCCGATATTGCCCCGCGCCACCATATTGGCAAACCCAAGGGGAACACCGGCGATAATCGCCGTCCCGCAATCGGGGCCCATGACCAAGCGGCCCTCGGCGTCGGCGAACTGCTTCAGCTCCTTCTCGGTCTCGACATCCACATTATCGCTAAAAATCATGACATCGAGCCCGAGGCGGAGCGCTTTCATCGCCTCGGCGCCGGCATACTCGCCGGGGCAGGAAATCAGGGCGAGACTGGCTTGGGGTACCGCCTCCAGCCCCATTTGGAGGCTTCTCGGGTCTGTTTCCTTCGGGCCGCCACCGGATGCCACCGGCGGTGCCTGATGAAGCAGGCGTTCGGCTTCCCGAGCGGCCTCCGCGTAAGCGGCATCTGAGTCGGTATCGACGGCCAACAGGATATCGTTAGGGCGCGGCGATACATCCCCATCGAGCAGGCCGGATTCCGATAACAGGGCGATATTCGCCTCTGTCGCCATAACCAAGGAGGCCTGATTGATGCCGTCAATCTCGCCTAAGGCGGTGGAGAGCTGCATCAATGCGACGGAATCTCGGTATAGGTTGGAGAAATATTCGAGGCGTCGCGTCAAGTCGCTACTCCGGCAATCGATGTGTGGATGATGTGATCGATCTCCCATACCCGGCGATCGATCCTTTCGAAGCGTGAGATTAACGCGCAAAGAAGCCCAAGCGCCATACTCAATCCACTCGATTGGCCAAAAGCCGCCATATGGCGCACGGCATTCCCAACGGCACCGAAATCCGCCGCCCCAACGATCACCGCGCAAAGCGAAACCAATCTCTCGGGAAAGACGCCACGCACTGCGCCGCGCAGGAAATTCTGGCTGACATCGCTGGTTCGGTCCAGCGAAGCAATGATCCAATCCCCAAGCTCGCCGTGGGTGTCATCGTCGTCTTTCGGGCAGACAAGCCATGCCCCCGCCAGATACCCGACGATAAAGTCGTCACCGGCGGGTGTGAGCCCGGGGCCCTGCCCGAGAAACCGTTTCGACCGGTCAACGATGATCCAGGGGTCCCGGCTCTCTGAAAACGCGTCAACGAGGCCGGAAAAATTCCGGAATAATTCGTCCGCGCCATGGGCGCTGTCGGCAATATGGAGCATGGCTTCCGCCCAGGCCTCGTTCCACGCGGATTCGGTGGCCTCCCAACCTCGACCGGCAAAAGCGCCGCGCGGTGGCGAAATACGCGGATGCGCAAAGCGAAGTTCAATGGATAAGTCGGCCCCTTCAAATCGCAGCACGCCCCCTCGTGCAGCAGCACGAGCGCCGGGCGTCACTACGTCGGTGAACTTAAGGTCGGCCGGTATATCGACACAAATCCCACCCGGGAGGTCACCGGTTTCAGCCGCAATGATCAAGGTCATTCGACCGTCCGGCTGGGCGATATAACAAGCCCGGTCAAAAACGTAGCGGACCTCGCCGGTTATGCGTTCGAGGTTGATCGAGGCGTCATAAGAAGTCGCGCGCAACTGGTTCACTTTAGACTCTCTTTCAAGAATTTCGGGGTACCGGGAGAATTCCCCCTCAGCACCCCGAACTCTATGTCTTTACTCGGTTGCCTCCTCGGTATCGAGGAAGGAGAAACTCCAGAGCAAAACGCCGACGGCGAGGTAGCTTATTGCCACGCTTTGCGACATCGCAATCCCAACCGCCGAGCCATGGATGAAGCCGAAGAAGGTCAAGATCGCGGCGATAATCGCCACGGTCCCGGCATTGGTCGGCTTGCGTTCAATCAGGAACACCACCATCGCACCCCAGAGGAGACCGGTGACAACCGCGCCACCGGCTAGCACTTCGAGCCCCTGATAGAGGACGCCCTGTTGTCCCATCTTATCGAACCCAACCGCCGCCGCATTCGTGCCGGCGGCACCGAGGGCGCCGTCAATCTGCACCTTCGCCCATGCCGCCAAATTCGGCACGAGGGCGAAGATAATCGCGGGTGCATGATTTTTGGGCGACGCCTGGAACGCCTGAGCCCCGATCAATGCGCCGATATAGAGCAGGATCGGAATGATCGCGACGACCGGAACGACGGCCAGAAGCAACGGCACGATGGCAAGCCAGGTAAGGACCAAAACCATCACGCCGGTGGCCAGGGAATAACCGACCCGGCCGCCGATGGATTTCCAGCCGGGATGGCCGGTATAGACCGCGTTGGCGAACGGGCTGCCCAGCAATGTCCCGATTAGGCTGATGACGCCTTCGGCCCCAACGGCTTCGCGGACGCTGTATTCATCCCCGGCCGCCGACGCACTTTCGACATTGTCCATGGCTTCGATGAAGTCATAGATGCCGAAGGGAATGGCCGTCACAATCACCAAGGCTAGGAATTCACGCCCCGCCCATAATTGATCCAGTTGGAACCAGGCAAAGGAGAACCCGAGACCTTCCACGGATTTCGTCACCGCCTCCGGGGAAACACCGCCAAATCCCCAGCCAAAGCTGTAGCTGATCCAGGCCAAGGCGGTACCGACAGCAATCGCGACGAGACCGCCGGGGATGTTGCCGGGATACCGAACGCCGCCGAACCACGACGCCAGAATGATCGCCAGGCAAATAAAGCCGATAATCGGTGTCTCCGCGATCTCGAAGGCTGGCCGCATCGAAATGAATGTGATCGAGATACCGGCCAATGTACCGAGAAGCGCTGCCCGCGGTGTGATCCGCCGAATCCAAGGGGCAAAGAACGCGCTGGCAAAGAGCACCACTCCTTCGATAAATACCCAGGCCAATCCG
>JAQCKY010000496.1 GCA_027592155.1 Pseudomonadota bacterium | reverse complement strand
TTTATCGACCCCCTCTACAACATGGCCAAACTTCATCGACAGGGAAATCGTCTCGACCGAGCGGTTGAAGCTTATGAAAAATTACTGGCGTTAAGGCCGGGGCACGTCGATGGGCTGATAAATTTGGGAAACATCTATTTCGAGTCAGGCCTGCCGGAGGATGCCATCCCCCTCTACGAACGTGCCCTGGCGGCCGACCCATCAACGGCGGTAGCGGCGAGGGTGCAGCTCAATATTGGGAATGCATATCGGCGGATGGGGGACGATACCGCTGCGATGGCTGCTTTCGAACGGTCGTTGAATATTGCACCGCTTGACGGCTTGCGGATAAAGCAGGCTTTAACTCTGCCCGTGGTTTTAGAGTCATGGGATCATATTCATCAGGTGCGAGAGCAATTTGAAGGCCGGGTTAGCAAGCTCTTGGAGATGGATCTCATGATAGAAGATCCCGCGCTGGAAACATCGACAACAACCTTCTTCCTGGCATATCACGGTTTATCGGACCGTAAGCTCCAAGAGATGGTTGCGGCGTTGCACCTAAAAGCCTGTCCGGAACTGGCAATGACAGCGCCGCATTGCCATGACCCGCGGCCGCCCGGTGGCAAAATTAAATTGGGATTGGTGTCTGCCTATTTTAGGGTTCATTCGATTGGACGATTGATGCGTGGTATTGTCGAACATCTTGATCGCGACGAGTTCGAGGTGACCGTTTTCACCCATCCCGGTCAATCGGATGAGATTGCATCCTTCATCGAAGCGAAGGCCGACCGTTGTGTGAGGCTGCCCGTCGGGCTTGATGACGCGCGCGAGGCAATCGCGGCGACGGCGCAGGATGTTCTGTTCTATGCCGATATTGGTATGGATATTCGCACCTATTTTCTGGCGTTCGCCCGTTTGGCGCCGGTGCAATGCGTGACCTGGGGCCATCCCGATACAACGGGTCTTCCGAACATTGATTATTTCCTGTCGAGTAAATTGATGGAGCGGGAAGGGGCGGAGGTCGACTATTCGGAAGAGCTTTATTTGCTGAATACACTCCCGACTGTTTACCGGGAACCAGAACATCCCGGCCCCCTCAAGACACGGGATCAGTTTGGCCTTCCTGCCGACAAAACGATCTATTTCTGCCCGCAGAGTACGATCAAACACCACCCGGATACCGACGATTTCGTTGCTGCTGTTTTGCGTGGAGATGAAAACGGCAAAGTCTATTTTCTGGAAGGCGCTGTATCGCTCTGGTCAAAAAAAGTAGCGGACCGAATGGCCAGAACGATCCCAGATGTCGTCGACCGGATCCACACGATTCCCCGTGTTTCGCCGGAGGATTTTTTATCGTTGATGTCTGTTTGCGATGTTATCTTTGATACGCCTCATTTTAGCGGTGGAAATACCTCCTACGAGGCATTTGCGATGAGAGCACCGATTGTAACCCACGCCGGAGACTTCATGCGGGGACGGGTGACGACGGCCCAGTACAAGATGATGGATATCGGCGACTTAATCGCCGAAGAGGTCTCTGATATGGCGAATATCGCCCTAAAGCTTGGTAAAGACAGTGATTATCGTTTCGAGATGGCCAATCAAATTGCGGCGCGCCGCGAGGTCTTATTTGGCGAGCTCGAGGCAGTTCGAGAGTTGGAGCGGTTTTTTAGTCAGGCGGCTGCTAAAATTGGGTAGGGTTTTGTCGGTTTAAAGTTGGGGTTCCCTATTTGGAATTATATGGGCAACTGCTCTAAATTGCCCTATATGGCTAAACTGATATGACCTACGAATCGCCGTGGAGTTCCGATGCCTGACCAAAAAAAACAAAAAAGAGATGAGGTAGCCGTCGTCGGTTTGATCTCTACCGGCCATTTTTTCAGCCATTTCTATCTGTTTGCGATCCCGTCCGTTCTGACGCTGATGCAAGCCGAAATGGGCGCTTCGTTTACCCTTATGGGCGTCGCGATGGCCGTTTATTCGGTCTGTTCGGCGGTCGGCCAGTATCCCATGGGCGTCATGGCCGACAAGTTCGGAGCCCGCT
Source organism: Pseudomonadota bacterium (assembly GCA_027592155.1). Classification (GTDB taxonomy): domain Bacteria; phylum Pseudomonadota; class Alphaproteobacteria; order Rhodospirillales; family UBA2165; genus JAQCKY01. Next base: position 1,035 of record JAQCKY010000496.1, on the reverse strand, counting down.
ATTTGGTCATTGGCGGCTTATTTGTCGAAGCGCTCGCGGTGGGGCTGATGGGGCTCGCTCCAAACATCTTTGTCGTCATTGGATTGGCTGTCGTTGCCGGTATTGCCGATAGTGTTTTCCATCCGGCGGACTATGCCGTTATCACGGCCCGTGTCCGAAACGAATGGCTTGGCAAAAGCTACGCGCTGCATACCTTTTCTGGGTTCCTAGGGTTTGCTGCGATGCCGAGCGTCATGCTGGTCTTATTACCACTGTTCGATTGGCGGACGTCACTCATGATCGTCGGCTCAGCGGGGATTGCCTGGGCGTTTGTCATGCTGTTACAGCGGTCATTGCTTGGTCAAGAATCGCTCGAAGAAAAAGCAAACCGCACCGGGCCGGCAAAAACTTCGGCCCCGGAGATTGGGATCCGGACCTTCCTGGCAATGCCGGCGATTATGCTGATGTTTTTCTTTTATGCCGCGACGTCTCTCGCCGGAAACGGCATCCAGGCATTTTCGGTACCGGCTTTGTCCACGCTGTATCACCTGACGGCTGAGATTACCCTGAGCGGGCTGGCAGGGTATTCCTGGGGGATCGCGGCTGGAATATTGGCCGGTGGCATCGTTGCCGACCGCATCAACCGCTTCGACCTCATTTCCATCGTTGGCTATTTGATCGCCGGTGCGGCCCTGTGCATTACCGGCATTGCCGTTGTGCCCTTTGCCGCGGCAATTGTTGCGATGGTTTTCGCCGGGTTCATGATCGGATTGGTGATGCCGTCCCGGGACGTCATGGTGAAGACCGTTACCCCGCCTGGTGCCGCGGGTAAAGCGTTCGGGTTTGTCTCTACCGGGTTCGGCATTGGAGGCTTTATCGGCCCGCTCTTATACGGAACCATCATGGATTCTGGACATCCGGCGGCACTGTTTTATACCGCCGCCTTCCTGATGTTGGTCACAATCGGTTTCGCCGTCGCGGCAGGTCGTTATGTGCGCCCCAAGGCAGTGCCGCAACCGGCTGAGTAGCGGCCTTAAAAGTCGCTCCTACCAATCA
>JAQCKY010000495.1 GCA_027592155.1 Pseudomonadota bacterium | reverse complement strand
AAAGACCGTGCGGCACTCTTCATCATCAACGATGCCGAGAAAAAGGGGCAATTGAAGCCGGGCGGCATTATTGTCGAAGGGACCGCGGGCAATACGGGCATCGGGCTAGCTCTGGTCGGCAATGCCAAGAACTACCGCACGATCATCGTTATCCCGGAAACCCAGGCCGAAGAAAAGAAAAGCATGCTTCGCCTTGCGGGTGCCGACCTGCGCGAGGTTGCCGCGGTTCCCTATTCCGATCCCGGCAACTACGTTCGGGTTTCGGGCAGGATCGCTGAGGAAATGGCGGCGACCCACCCTCACGGGGCAATCTGGGCCAATCAGTTCGATAACGTCGCTAATCGCCAAGCCCACTATGAAGGGACCGGCCCTGAAATTTGGGAACAGTTGGACGGCAAAATCGATGGCTTCACGTGCGCCGTCGGCACCGGCGGGACGATCGCCGGTATCGGCATGTTCCTCAAGGAACGCAACAAGGATATTAAGATTGCCCTGTCCGATCCGATGGGCTCGGCATTGTTTCACCACTACAAGCACGGCGAACTAAAAGCCGAAGGCTCGTCGATCACCGAGGGTATTGGACAAGGCCGGATCACCAAAAACCTTGAGGGTGCGCCAATTGACGACGCCTACCAGATTTCAGACCAGGAAGCCCTTCCCTTGGCCTTCGATCTCCTCAAATATGAGGGCCTCTGCATGGGCACATCTTCGGCGATCAACATCGCCGGCGCGATCCGCCTCGCCAAGGATCTTGGCCCCGGGCATACCATTGTCACGATCCTCTGTGACTACGGAACCCGCTATCAAAGCAAGATGTTCAACGTCGAGTTCCTGAAATCGCAAGGTCTGCCCTATCCAGACTGGATGAATTAAAATGAACTACGTCAATCCACAGTCGTTAGTCTCGACCAAGGAACTCGCTGCCCAATTGGACGATCCCAATCTCGCTATACTCGACGGCTCCTGGCATTTGCCGGCGACCAACCGCGACGGACGTGCGGAATTTGAGGAGCGCCATATCCCCGGCGCTCGGTATTTTGATATCGCGGTGATTGCCGATCCCGACAACCCCCTGCCCCATATGATTCCGTCGGCCGAACGGTTCGCCGATGAAGTCGGCAAACTTGGCATCACCAACAGCTCTCATATCGTCGTCTACGACGTTTACGGCGGCGGCGGTGCGGGGGCACGGGCTTGGTGGTTGCTCCAGCTGTTTGGCCATAAGGATGTGGCGATGCTCAATGGCAGTTTGGATAAATGGGTATCCGAAGGCCGACCGACGGAAAGCGGTATTCCGGATGATGCAGCTGGCGAATTCACGCCATCGTTCGATGCAAGCAAGGTCAGGTTTGTCGGCCAATTGATCGATAACCTCGATAGCGGCAACGATCTGGTGGTGGATGCACGTGCACCGGGCCGATTTAACGGTGAAGAACCCGAGGCACGTCCCGGCGTCCGGTCGGGCCATATTCCGGGTAGCATCAATCTGCCCTATGGAAAACTCTATGATCACGACCAACAGTCGATCATGCGGAGCGCCGATGAACTGGCCAAAATTATCGCTGACGCCGGCATCGACTTTTCCAAACCCGTCGTTTCGAGTTGCGGTTCCGGTGTTACGGCTTGCCCCCTGACCTTCGCCATGCATCTGCTCGGCCAAGAAAACGGTGCGGTCTATGACGGATCCTGGACCGAATGGGGCGGTCATCCGGACACGCCGATCGAACCCTAAGCGCGCTGGTACCGAGATTATGAAATCGCCGAAAAAACGCGCTACTCGGCTCATCCATGCCGGGAGCGATCCTGCGGCATTCAAGGGCGCGGTTAATGCACCGGTATATCGCGCATCGACCGTAATATATCCGACCGTCGCGGCTATGGAGAAAGCCAGCAATAACCCGTTGGATGGTGTCTTCTATGGCCGCTATGGCACACCCACATCCTTTGCCTTCGAAGAAGCCGTCGCCGAATTGGAAGGGGCCGATTCCACAATCTCCGTTTGCTCGGGCCAAGCTGCCATCACCGCCGCCCTCATGGCCTTTCTGAAGACCGGCGATCACCTCCTGATGGTCGATACGGTTTATGGTCCGACCCGCAAACTATGCGATCGCGTACTGGCCGGCGTGGGCGTGGAGACGACCTATTACGATCCCTTGATCGGCGCCGGCATTGCCGATCTCATCCGCCCCGAAACGAAAGTCGTCTTCACGGAATCGCCGGGATCATTGACCTTCGAGATTCAAGACATTCCCGCCATCGCCGCCGCCGCGCATGCCGCCGGCGCTGTTGTCATCCTCGATAATACCTGGAGTGCGGGGCTTTATTTTCAGCCCTTCGATCACGGCGTCGATGTGTCCGTTCAGGCGGCGACAAAATATATCGGCGGTCATGCCGATGCGATGCTCGGGACGATTTCGACGACGGAGGAATATCAAAAACATCTCCGCCTCAGCACCGTTGGCATGGGGTACTGCGCGGCGCCGGATAGCTGTTTTCTCGGCGCCCGGGGTTTGCGGACGATCAATGTCCGCCTCGCCCGTCACCAACGCAACGGTTTGGCTCTCGCGGAATGGTTCAAGGCACGGCCTGAGGTTGCCCGCGTACTGCACCCGGCCCTGCCCGACTGTCCCGGACACGAAATTTGGAAGCGGGATTTCACCGGCGCATCGGGACTCTTTGGGGTCATTCTCGACGACATACCCAAGCAACAGGTCGATGCGATGTTGGACGGCTTTGAATATTTCTCCATGGGGTATAGCTGGGGCGGTTTTGAGAGCCTCATGATCCCGATGACCCCAGCATCACAACGCACGGCGACAACCTGGGATGCACCGGAGCCTGCTCTTCGCATCCACGCCGGCCAAGAGGATATCGCTGATTTGATCGCTGACCTGGAACGCGGGTTTGTGCGTCTCACGGGTGGGAATTGATATGAGCAAACCTTCTTCCAAGAATATCGATACGATCATCACCCACGCCGGGAGCCATCCCGAGGATCACTTCGGCATCGTCAACCCGCCGGTCTACCACGCCTCGACCGTGGTCGCACCAAGCCTCGAGGCC
>JAQCKY010000494.1 GCA_027592155.1 Pseudomonadota bacterium | reverse complement strand
CTGCCATGACCTCGATCGGCAGGCAGCCTTCGCAATAGGCCGTATTGCTTTCCCATTCCTTGAAGTCGGTTTTCTCGCCGTCCACGAGCGCTTGGATGAAGGTGTCGTATTGGGCGCGGCTCAACGCACAATTGATGTAATCGGCGCCGTCACCCTTGTCGTAACGGGATTGGAACCACGCTTTTGAAAGATCGATGCTGTCTTTATGGATAATCGGGGCGATGGCATCAAAAAAGGCGAGAGAGTCGATACCGGTCAGCGTCGTAATTGCGTCCGTAAGAGAAGGGGAGGTCAGCGGGCCCGTTGCGATTATCACATTACCCCAGTCCTCGGGGGGCAGGTCGGTGACCTCTTCGCGGGCAATGGTGATCAGCTCTTCGGCCTCCAATGACGCCTGGACTTGGGCGCTAAAAGCCTCCCGGTCCACCGCCAAAGCGCCACCGGCGGGGACCCGGTTATCGTCGGCGGCCTTTAGGATGAGCGATCCAGCACGCCGCATTTCTTCATGTAATAAGCCTACCGCGTTGTGCTCTGCGTCGTCGGAACGAAACGAGTTCGAGCAGACCAGCTCTGCAAGGGTGTCTGTTTGATGGGCGTTGGTGCCCCTTTTGGGGCGCATTTCGTGCAAAATTACCGGAATTCCGGCCCTGGCGACCTGCCAGGCGGCTTCGCTTCCGGCGAGACCGCCGCCGATGACGTGAACAACGCTGTTTTGGGATGATGACATGGCGCGGTGATAGCTCCAATAACGGGTTTTCGCAATCCGTTCGCCCCTTAACATCTTGAAAAATCTTCCCATATAGAAATCGTGCCTACCCCCAAAGACACACGAAACTTGGTCTCGGATTCCGAAAATCGCCATAGATGGAGGTGGTGATGGAGCAGTTTGACATGGATAACGCCATCGATTCCGAGGACGACAGCCTGGATATCCTGAAGGCTCTTCAGTCACTCGAAGCCATTATCGAGGACAACGACAGCGGGTTTTGGTCGAGCTTGACACAGCCCGAGTTGGAAGAAATTCTGGAAAACCATGAGCGCCATCTCGAAGGGATGCTCGGCGCTAAACGCGCGTCATTTAAGTTTACCGAGATGTCTCATCTCGATTTCTCGGGGCGAAATCTAACGCAAGCCGACGCGTCCGGGGCCAGAATGGAGCACGCGATTTTTGAAAACGCGATCCTGCGCGCGGTCAATTTTTATGGGGCTGATTTGCGGTTCGCCTCCCTGGTTGGCGCCGACCTCACGCGCGCCGATCTTCGTGGCGCCTGCATGCGGGGCGCGGACTTCACCAACGCGGAATTGGCCGAGGCCGATCTTCGCGACGGATTGTTGATGCGATCCGTTGCCAGCAAGGATCTGGTTCCCGTTATTGCCGAAAGCGATAGCGCGGCGCTGGACAAGGCAATCCTTAAAGGCGCCGATCTTAGCAATGCTAAATTGTCGAATGCCTTCGTCGTGCAAACCGACCTAAGCGATACGATCTTGAAGAATGCACGTTTCGTGCGCGCCGACTTGAGCTTCGCGAATTTTACCGGTGCGACGTTGGACGGCGCGGACTTCAGCGAAGCCAATCTTTCGGGAGCGATCTTTCACGGTGCTGTGCTGACGAGTGTGGTGCTCGACAACGCCAATCTTACCAACGCCAATTTGACCGGGGCGATCCTCGACTCGGTGGATCTAAATAAGGCGAATACCTCGGATGCGCAGCTTCCCAAACACATCGCCAAACTGGACCGGGAACTGCACGCCATCATCACCGATCACGTCGACTGGTTAAACTCGAACGGCAAGGAGGGGAGCCAGGCGGATCTGGCCGAGGTCAATCTCGCGGGCTATGACATGATGGGGGCGAACCTATCGGCGGCTAACTTCGCCTATGCCATCCTCAAGGACGCCGATATGTCCGATGGTGAGTTTCTAATGACGGACTTCTGTTTTGCCGATATGCGGGATATCAATCTTCGTAAATCCGACTTGCGGGGCGCTAAAATGCGGCGGACAAATTTGTCCGGGGCCGACCTCTGTAACGCCCGGTTCGACGGGGTGCCGGTCGGAAGCCAGGGCGGCGGCAGTTGGCCGGCCAATCTTGGCCATGCGAAGCTTCGTGGTGCCAAACTTCGGGGCGCAAACTTCCGCAATGCCAATCTTGAAGGCGCAGACCTGTCTAAGGCGGATCTCCAAAACGCCGACCTCGGCGGGGCGATCCTGGTCGATGCCAATTTCACCGACGCCGATCTGACCGGCGCCGTCCTGAGCGGCGCCGATTTGCGCCGGGTGAGGGGATTGCCCAACCGGTAAGAAATTCGGCCGCTCATAAACGATCTGGCAAAAATTGACCTCGAAAACCGATCCATGAGAGACTTCTTGAGTGTTGGGCCGATGCGATGCCCACTGTGGGCCGCGTCCGAGCGTAACGGAGGCCATCATGAAAGCTTTGTCGATCATCGTCGGCATCGTCGCGGTTAGCGCTGCGATGCTGAGTGCGTCCTCGCGCGCCTATGCCGCACCGCAGATCTTGGGGTTGATCGCGGTTCTCGAACCGACCAAGCTGACCTGCCAAAATGGCCAGTGTTCTGCGCAATTCAGTGGTTTTTGCCTGCAAGAACATCAGAAGGCCCCGAACCCGGGTACCGCGTACGTCCCCGCGGATAACGCCGATCTCAAACTCGTCGCGACAATGAAGGACGGGACGTTGAAGACGTTGCCCGCCGGCCGCTACGTTAGCGTCAAAAGCGAGCGAGATTTTACCGTGGTCACGATCGGCGTCGCCGAATCGCTACTGCATCAATTGGGTGCGGTGAAGGCAGCGATCCAGGTTGGGGCGCAATCCTCATTGGTCCCGGTGCCGCAGTCGGGGGACAAACATCCGCAGACGGCATTCGAGATCGCCCAATTTACCGGCCCGCTGCGTGTACGCGCGGCGAGGGTGATTGACGCCAAATCTTATCCGTCCATGGTGGCACAATTTTCCAATGACATGGTCAATTCCCTGCCCCGGTCCCGCGCTGCTAAGGCCGAGGAAATCGGCAAGGCCTGGACGGAGGCAATTGCCAAGTTGCCGGA
>JAQCKY010000493.1 GCA_027592155.1 Pseudomonadota bacterium | reverse complement strand
ATCGCCCGGGGCAACCACCTGTCGCTGCTGGAAATTTGGCGGGATGGGGAAGCTCACGAGGCGCATCTTACCGCGGCTCATACCATCGATTTCAGAAACCGGCTGACGGAACTGTGCGGAAGCCCCTATGATGAACGGCATTATCGTCTAGCCGGATAGAATTCATGACCGCGAAAATGCCCGAGATCGTCGATCCAAAACTTGTCGGCGAGGTTTGGCCCATGGCCGCGCCCGCCGCCGACCCCGTCCTCTATGGCCATGCCCATCTCTCACCGACCGGGAACTTCGAGGTCCGCAGCGTCCAGTGCTTTACGCTGACCTACACCGCAGGGCGGTTCGGTCTCGACGATAACGGCGCGATCCGCATCGTTTTCCGGTTCTTCGGCGATTGGGGCAGCCTCCAGACGACCGATCCGACCGGATACAACTACGTCACGGCGATCACCAGCGACGGTGCCCGACCGGCTTTATCCTTCGATCCGATCGGTCATTCCCGCCCCTGGTTGAAGACGTTGACGGTGCGGGTGCGCGGCGGCTATCTCAGCGAGGGCGATACGATCACCATAAAGCTGGGTGACACGGAATTTGGATCCCCGGGGCTAAAGATGCAGACGATGGTGGAGAGCGCCTTAGAATTCCGCGTCCTCGTCGATGCCTGTGCCGTAGGGCATTTTCACCCGATCCCCGAGTCACCCGCCGTATCGATTGTGCCGGGCCCGCCGGTACGCTGGATCGCGGTCTTACCGACCCTTCGCCGGCGGGGTGAGACCTTTCGGCTCGGCATCAAAGCCGAGGATCTTTGGGGCAACCCGAGCGACCGGGTGAGCCGCAATTTACGGTTTGAAAGCAGCGCGGCCATTGAGGGATTGCCGGACCACGCAACTTTCAAAATTGGCGAAAAATCGATCATTATCAACGATTTGAAAGCTCAATCGGAATCAAAAATTCACATTAAAATCTTTGATCAAGACAGCGGTGAGCTTCTTTGCGAGGCCGGTCCTTTGCTCATTCGTGACGGTAACGTCGGCAGTTATTGGGGCGACATGCACGGCCAAAGCGGTGAGACCATCGGCATTACCAGTGCCGTGGAATATTTTCAATTTGCCCGCGACTTGGCGTTTCTCGACGCTGTTGGGCATCAAGCCAACGACTTCCAGATCAACAATGCCTTTTGGGATCACATCAACAAGCTGACAAAAGATTTCCAAGAAGACGGAAAGTTCGTCACCTTCCCCGGTTATGAATGGTCCGGCAATACGTCCGTCGGCGGCGACCGCAATGTCTATTTTCGGGAAGAAGGCCGCCAGATCCGGCGCTCCTCCCATGCGCTCCTGCCCAACCAATCGGATATCGACACCGACGCCAACGATGCCAAGGACCTATTCCGTGACCTCGCCGACGAGGATTGCGTGATCTACGCCCATGTCGGAGGACGGTTCGCCGACGTCAAATTTGCCCATGATCCCAAGCTTGAAACCGGAATGGAAATTCATTCCGCCTGGGGCACCTTCGAATGGCTTTTGACCGACGGCTTTCCGCTTGGCCATCGCTGCGGCGTCGTCTGCAACAGCGACGGTCACAAGGGCAGACCCGGCGCCAGCTATCCCGGCGCCTCCATGTTCGGCGCTTATGGTGGGCTTACCTGCTTCATCACCGACGCCTTGACCCGGGACAGTTTCTTCGACTGTCTGCGCAAACGACATCATTACGGAACAACGGGCAATCGCCTGCATCTCGAGGTTCACGCCGAATTCAAAAACCCCGCACAATTATTCGACAAAGATCCCAACGCGTTTGAAGATGCAACAAGCGCGCCGGCGCAGAGCATCATGATGGGCGATATCGCCAGCACCGATGACAGTTCGGTAACCTTAAGGGTCGAAGCCGTCGCCGGAACCGCCATAGAACGCATCGAAATTCGCAACGGCATAAAAACCGTCGAAACGGTGCGGCCCTACACTGAAAGCGACCTGGGAACGCGCTACCGGGTGATCTGGCAGGGCGCGGAGTACCGGGGCCGTGGGCGGCAGACCAATTGGAGCGGCCGGGCTAAATTCTCAGGCGCGGCGATTACCCGGATGGAAAAGATCAACGCCTGGAACCATGAACGGCTGCTGTCGGTTCAAGGCTCGGACACAGTCGTCTGGGATGCCATCACCACCGGCAACTATGGCGGGTTTGACGTCTGGCTCGATGATGCAACGGGCGCCAACCTCGAGGTAACCTCGAACCATGGAAAATTCTCCGGCGCGCTATCGGATATCGGATTGGAAGACACCGTCATCGATTGCGGCGGGCTGGAGCGCAAAATCCGGATATTCCGTCTGCCCGACGAAAACCTGCACCGGGAGTTGGCTTACAGCGCTCAAATAGAGCTCGCTCCCAAAGGCGACAATCCGTTGTGGGTCTGCGTAACGACCGAGGATGGCTTTCAGGCCTGGAGCAGCCCAATCTTCCTTTTCAAAGACTCAGCCTAGACGCCCGGCCTCCAACCACTGCCGAATATCGCCGATCATTCGTCCGAGATCCTTGGTGCTTGATACCGCGCCATAGACATAATGATCGGGGCGGACGACGACGGCCTTGAAACCTTGCTCATTGAAATAGGTAGCCAGACTGCCATCAAGATCGCGGATACAAATGACACCCTCCGCCAGACCATCCGAACGGGTCCCGGAATGAACCACACTGCCGCCGATCGAGGACCAATATGCCCGGTCATCCGAAGAGATGCCGCTGGGCAGGGAGGAATCCTGAACGACGATGCGAAAGCCCGAAACAGCGTCATCCATGAAACAACTAGATCCGTCTTCCCGCTCTACGTTTGGTTGGAAGAAATTCTTCCCCGCGGGGCCAACGGGCTGTCCTTGAACATCTAAATCGATCATCCCGGAAACAAGGCTCGGGATCAGGGATTGGCGATTGGTCACCCTCCCCGCGCGCTCCATTTCCGCTTCCAGCCGCGCATCACGCGCTGCGGCCGCCTTATCATCGCGCAGACAAATATCCTCCCCCAACCTTTTTGTCAGTTCGGTCAAGGACCGGACATGAGGTTTTCGCTCCGTCGTATA
>JAQCKY010000492.1 GCA_027592155.1 Pseudomonadota bacterium | reverse complement strand
CCCGCCGATCCGAGAGATGTCGGCGTAGCACAGTGCGACGACGATCATCCGTTAAACGCCGTTCAAACCCGAACAACGCTCTAAGCAAAGCCCAAATCCGGTTCAGGCGCCCGACCGGCTGACCGGAGGTGCCGCCCCCTGCGGGACAACGCCTTTCTATCCGATCGCGGCGATCATGTTTTTGCCGCCGGTCATAAGGCCGCTCACGCCTGTCGTTAGCGTTATAACGCCAGTCTGCGGGTCTGTGGATAAAGGCACGCGTCGGTGTTTGAATAGTCATCAGTTGGAGTTGAACACTCGGTTCGGTCCTGGACGCGGTCTCAAAATCGGAATCACCGCCACCCCGGCTATAGCCGATATAGGCTATACCCCAGACCACGATGTTGCCGAAGAGGGCAAGGCCAATGAGGATCTCACGCATTAAGATCCAGCTCCAAACCTGTTAAAACAGCGATATCTCATTATAACCCACACTCGGATTGCGCGTAAATTGCTTCTCTATTGTGGATTTCCGTTGGTTGTCACGTATTTTCATGGCACTTATCCACCCATAGATTGCGTAGTATTTTTTCGATTGACCGGGCGAAGCGAGGTCCATCGCAAAACGGCGAACCGGCCAATCTCAAACGTAATTGCCGCCGGTAGCTTGAGATCCGTTCCCGATCCCCGGCGAGAGCAGCGGCAAGTGCTATATAATCCGCCACCGTTTCCGCAACAAGTTCACCGTACCCCAGATGGGTTAAGATACTGCAACCAACCCGGGCGGCATGGCGATCCCCGGAAATCGTCACCAACGGCACGCCCATCCAAAGTGTCTCGAAGCTGGTCGTTGTGCCGTTATAGGGAAAACTATCCAAGGCAATATCAACGTCGCGATAAAGTGCCAACGGCTGCTCACCGCGCGGTATCCACCCATGCAGGGCAATTCTGTCCGGATCGATGCCGCGTGCAGCAAATCTATCCAAAAGCCGCGCCTTGGGTTTGTCGAAGGTCAGTAAACCACATTTGAGCAAAAGCCTCGAAGACGGAACCGCGTCGAGAATCGCCGCCCAGGCATCCAGACACTCCGGCGATAATTTTAAGAAGTTGTTGAACGAACCAAATGTGATCTCACCGGTTTGAAGAGACGGTGGCTCCGAAACGTCAGGGGCATCTGGCGGCGCGTAACAATGAAAACCATCGGGCAACCGGATCAGCTTTTCGGTATGATACCGATCCGCGGAACCAAGCGGATCGGCAAAGGCATCTGTCAGCCGGTAATCGATTTGATCCAGTCCCGTGGTCGCCGGATAACCCAGCCAGGAAATTTGGATCGGGGCAGGACGAAGGGCGAACAATCCAAGCCGATTACCACGCGTATGGCCGGAAAGCTCGACAAGAATATCGATTTTATCCTCGCGCACGAGGGCGGCGGCATCCTCATCACCGAGACCTGAAATGTCCCGCCAGTGATCGGCGGACTCTCGGAATTTTTGGGTTCGCTCGTCGGCGTTCTCGACATTGGCATAGGCAAACAACTCTATCGCCGCCCGGTCATGATGCTCAAACAAGGGCTCCAGAAAATACGCGCAAGAATGAGTGCGAAAATCCGCCGACACATAACCAATACGAAGTCGTCTTTCAGGCTCAAAGTCTTGCGCCGGGAATTCATCCCGCCCTGATGATACCGGATCGGATGGCCACAATCTCCTCGCTCTGTCACGGTGTGCCTCGAATATGTCGGCCTCTGATTGGCTGGAGGCATACAGCTGATAAAGTAGGTAATTGCTCGCCGTTTCACGGTAAAGGGGATCAATCTCCATAGCGCGCCGGAAACAATCAAGCGCCTCATCAATCGCCATCACATCGGCAAGCAGCTTAGCCAGGCTGTTATAGGCAACGGCGTAATCGGGCTTAAGTTCAATCGCCGCACGCAGAGAATTCTCAGCGCACTCTAAATCGCCGAGCGCATGCTGAGCATTGCCGAGATTAAGGTGCGCCTCCGGCAGGCGCGGATCAATCGTCACCGCCCGCCGGCTGGCACTCAAGGCTTCGTCGTGACGCCGGAGACCGCTGCAGGCCGCCCCAAGCCCGCTCCAGGCGGCGGCGTGCTCCGGGTTCAGCCTCACTGCCTCGCGAAACATCGGTTCGGCTTCCGCGTACCGGCCGAGCATACCGAGGGCTGTTCCCAAATTATAATGGGTATCGTCACGGGACGGGTCGAGCACCGCCGACCGGCGAAACGCCCCGATCGCGTCCTCCAGCCGGGCCAGTGCCATGAATGCCGTTCCGAGATTATGATGAAAGGTCGGGCGTGCCTCATCCAAGGCAATCGCCTGAAGGATCAGATCGACGGCACCGACATGATCGCCTCGTTGATGGGCGATTAATCCGAGGAAATGCAGGGCGTCGGCATTCCCGGCATCTGACGCCAAAACCGATTCATAGATCGCGGCGGCTTCCGCCAGCTTTCCTCGCCGGTGAAGGGCTAGACCGCGATCTAACGACGCGTTCGGAGACTGTTCCGCCATCGCCGTTAGCCACCCGCCAAATGCATCACCAGCGCGCGGCGATGGGGATGGGTGCGATGTTCGAACAAATAGATTCCCTGCCAGGTACCAAGCAGCAGCTGACGGTCTCCCACAGGGATATTAAGCGCCGTCGTCGTCAAGGCACTCCGAATATGGGCCGGCATATCGTCCGGCCCTTCACTGCGATGGCGATAGAGAGAGTCTCCCTCGGGAACCAGACGAGCAAAAAAATTATCGAGATCGGTGAGGGCATCGGGATCGGCATTTTCCTGAATAAGCAAAGATGCGGACGTGTGGCGACAAAACAAGGTCAACAAACCCGTCTCTATCGCCTGCGCCGCTACCCATCCGGCAACCTTCCGGGTGACGTCGTAAAGGCCCTGACCATTGGTTTGAACCTGAAAGCGTTCCTGCATCTGTCTCATCGCTGAAATCTAAGCCACCAAAGCCTGACGAGCCAGAGCAACGATTGTTTTTAGGATCGAGGATTGGGTCGGGTCTTGCATCGCCTCCATGCCGAACATAAAATGAACAAAATGGCATCAAACCCACAACAGAACGCGCCCGACATGATCGGCGC
>JAQCKY010000491.1 GCA_027592155.1 Pseudomonadota bacterium | reverse complement strand
CCCAATCCCCGCCCGAGAGGGTCCGCGTTTCCACCATATCGGGATCTATGCCTTCCGCCGGGACGCCTTAAAGCGGTTCGTTGCCTTGCCGCCGGGCGTCCTTGAACAACGGGAGTCTCTGGAGCAACTCCGCGCCCTGGAGAACGGCATGCGCATCGATGTGGCCCTCGTTGACACTGTCCCGTTCGGTGTCGATACTCCCGCCGACCTTGAACGCGCCCGCCAGATTCTGGCTTCTGGTTAGGTTTAGCGCTCATAATATTCGGATAATTGTCATGACAGATGCGGAAAATAAAGTCGCCATCCAGGGCGAGATTGGCTCAAACTCGGACATGGCCTGCCGCGAGGTTTTCCCCGACAAGCAGGCCCTCCCCTGTCACGGCTTTACCGACGCCTTCGCCGCTGTCCATGACGGTTTGGCGAACTACGCCCTGCTGCCGATCGACAATACGGTTGCAGGCCGGGTTGCCGACATCCATCATCTGCTGCCCGATTCCGGCCTCAAGATCATCGGCGAGTTTTTCCATCCCGTTCACCATCATTTGCTCGCCGTGCCGGGAACCAAGATCGAACAACTCACCCACGTTCATTCTCACATCCACGCATTGAGCCAGTGCCGCGACTTGATTCAAGAGCTGGGCGTCGAGGCGATGGTCCATGCCGATACAGCCGGGGCTGCCGCCGAGATTGCCAAGATCGGCGACCCAACCCAAGGGGCGATCGCATCCGAACTCGCCGGTGAGATTTATAAACTGGATTCACTGCGCGCCAATGTCGAGGACGCGGCCCACAACACCACGCGCTTTCTCGTGATGTCCCGTCACGGGCTGGATATCGGACCGGACGATGGTGACATGATGACCAGCTTCGTCTTTCGTGTGCGCAATGTTCCGGCCGCGCTTTACAAGGGCCTCGGCGGTTTTGCCACTAACGGCGTCAATCTGACCAAGCTGGAAAGTTATCTCGTTGACGGCGGCTTTATTGCCGCTCAGTTTTACGTCGAAGTCGAAGGTCACTCCGAGCAGCGTCCGTTAAAATTGGCCTTGGAAGAACTTGCCTTTTTCTCGCACGAGGTCCGCATTCTCGGCACATATCCCCAGGGCGAATTCCGCAAGGAATACCGGGAGAAAAATGGCGATTAGGGGCGCTGTCCAGAGCCGCTCTTCAAGCCGCCCAAATTGACTTTTTCGCAATTTTGGTGCATAGATTAACCACGTATTGCATTTGATTTGAGCTACCTGATAAATCGGTACGCCGTTTAGCTTCGTAACCCTTGACAATGTGAACGTTATTTCGGCCGCACGATCACGCGATGTGAAGTGGGGATATCCACTCTTTTGTCATAGGGAAAAAAACAATGGCAACTGGTACAGTTAAATGGTTCAACCCGGTTAAAGGGTATGGTTTCATCGAGCCGGAAGACGGCTCCAAGGACGCATTCGTCCATATTTCGGCCGTCGAGCAAGCCGGTCTGAGCGGACTCAACGAAGGTCAGAAAGTTTCCTTCGATCTTCAAGCCGGTCAGAACGGAAAGTCCTCCGCCGAGAACCTTTCGATCATCGACTAATTTTGCGAGCGCCGCTCCCTCTTAAACAGGGGGCGGCAGCTTCTCACCGCGCATGAGAAGCGACAGTGTCCATAGAGACCGCAAGCCGCCGGACGTTAGGTAATAAGTGCGTTCATTGCGGCGAATAATACCCGATCACGACCCACGATAACCAATGTCACCCAGCGACTGGCCGCATTTCTGCAGGCCGGACGCGTTCGGCCCACAACAGGCAATCATGCCTGGTTATCGGCTCGTGGCCCCCGGCACGAGCGCCCTCTCGGCGATTGAGGCGTTCAAGACATCCATTCAGGAGTCTTGCCCCGGCCACCAGCCCAAGACATAGGATTGTCGATATGCTGAAGACGACGAAAACAAAAGCCGAACAACAGTTCGCTGCCAGCCAAAAGAAAGATCAGGCTGCCCGCAAGGAAATTGAATCCGAACGGCGTAAGAGGGCCGAGAAGACCTCGCGCTTGAAGGAGCTTCGAATGGCCAAAGAGGCCGAAGACAAAGCCGCCGCGGAATTAGTTGCCGCCAGCAAAGCGAAGAAAAAATAGAAATCTAAGGCACCGCTAATACAAATATTGAACGGCGATCTTATAACCTCGAGTTTCTCCTGGATGGTAGCTCGCGTGCATAACTGTGCGATTGTCGAAGACGCAGACTTCCCCGGTTCCCGGCGGTGCTTGCCAGGACTGCTCTAGAATTACCGTTCCGATCGCCACATGGGGCGAGCCGTCGATGAAAAGCCGTTGCAGGGTCCCCCTGTCTTGAATTTTTAACCCCTCCCGGTTTGCCTGAAGGTGAATGACGGCGTTGGGACATATGAGAGACGAGGTTCGACGGGGCAGGCGATGCTCCGGATCGTTGGGATCGCGGTAAAACAATGAATATTGGTTGTCGAATTGCAGGCCTCGGTCGACATGGAATTCCAGATGTCCAAAGATGTTCTTTTGGAACACAGCATTGCCCGGATTGTCGAGATGGACATTTCGGAATATCAGGACGCCGTATTGGGCGATCAGCGATTTTAGTTCTGGTCGTAGCACAAACGTCTCGTCAAATGCTGCTAACAGGGCATCTTCCGGATAATCGATGACTAATCCGAAATGCTCGAACGGAATGCTCGCGACTTCCCGGTCCAAATCCTTCAATCCGGCATAATGCGCGGTGGTGTGGGATTTGATATCAACAAGTGAAATCCCTAGGTGGATCCATACAACCAATCCCGGTTTCACTACCATTCAAGATTGTGAAATGGCACGATTCGGCCATTTTGGCTGGGAATTTGATGGAAATACTTGAATGGCGCGCCACATAAATAGGGGAACAGCCGCATTTTATCGGCGCCTGGTCGTCGCTGCCAAAACAGCAATGCGACGAGATGATAGAGTTTTTTGAAAACCATCCGGATGCGCAGTTCCCGGGCAGGCTGGGGAGTCGCGTGGAAGAGCAATCCAAAAAAAGCATCGATTTGGGCGTCGACCCGCTCCATCTGGAACGGCCCGATTACGCCCTATTCAGAACCTATTTCGAACAGCTTCAGGCC
>JAQCKY010000490.1 GCA_027592155.1 Pseudomonadota bacterium | reverse complement strand
CCGCCATTGCACGACCGGGCGAAGCGGGTTCCAGCCCCGGAAGTCGCCCAGCATATCCATGCGGTCCACGGCCAGTCTCACCAATTCGCCGCCCCACATTTTCTGGGCGGATATCAGCACAGTTTCCCCCTCAAGACTAACCGCATTTGCCACGATCCGCCCGTTCGGCTTAAGGGCTTCCCAGCATCTTTCGATCATCCCGGTTTCCGTGAGGCCGCCGCCGATAAAGACGGCGTCGGGCGGCGCTAATCCTTCGAGGGCATCCGGCGCGGAGCCTAGAACCGCTTCAAGCCCGGGCGTGCCCAGCGTCAGGGCGTTGGCGTTAATCAGCGCCAGGCGAATATCGTCTTTTTCAATCGCGATGGCGCCGGTCCGGGGCGCGGCCCGCATCCACTCGACGGCGATGGAGCCGCAGCCCGCCCCGACATCCCACAACAGTTCGTCGGGCATCGGGCCCAAGGCGGCGAGGGTGATCGCGCGAACCTCCCTTTTGGTGATCTGGCCGTCATGATGGAAGGCATCATCGGGCAGCCCGGGCACGGAGGAAAAATACGCCGCAGTTGGCGCCCCCTGGCAGTCGACCGCGACCAGATTGAGATCGGGGTAAAAGGCGTTCCCCATGGCGGTCGCGGTGGTGTGGACAATCTCTTCTTTCGGCCCGGCCAGATGGGACAGCACCGACATGGCGCTTTCGCCAAAGCCGGCCTCGACCAGATAGCGGGCGATTTTGGCCGGCGTCGTGCCGTCGGCGGACAGGATCAGCAGGCGATTGCCGGGCAGGACGTGGGGGCGTAGCCCTTCCAGGGGGCGTCCGTGCAGGGTCAGACATTCCACCGATTGCAGCGGCCAGCCGATCCGGCTGGCAGCCAGGGAGAAGCTCGAAACCCCTGGAATGACAAGGGTTTCCGCCGGATCGATGTGGCGGAGAAGTGTGGCGCCGATGCCGAACCACATGGGATCGCCCGTCGCCAGCACGCACACTTTTTTACCGCGTTCCTTGAGGAGCGCCTCGATGGAGGGGCCGAGCGGTGCGGTCCATGTGATGCGCGGCCTCTCGTCCGGTTTAATCATCTCAAGATGCCGGGCCCCGCCGACCAGAATTTCGGCGTTGTCGATGGCCGCGCGGGCGTTGGGCGACAGTCCGTCGAGCCCGTCATCGCCGATCCCGACAATCGTCAGCCATCTGCCGGACATCAGCTTTCCAGCGGACGGAGGGCGTTGATCGCAGCCGATGCCATCGCGCTGCCGCCACGCCGTCCCCTCAAGGTCAGGTAGGGAATGTCCAGATTTGCCTCGATCAAGGCGTCTTTTGACTCCGTCGCGCCGATGAAGCCCAGCGGAAAGGCGAAGATCGCCGCCGGTCTTGGGGTTGCCGGGTCTTCCAGTAATTCCAAAAGCCGGAACAAGGCGGTCGGCGCATTGCCGAAGACGACAACCGCGCCCTCCAGATTGCCCCGCCAATGATCGACCGCCGAGGCCGAGCGGGTCGTGCCTGCCGCCTTGGCGTCATCGGGCACGGCGGGATTATGCAGCGTGCAAATGATCTCCGTCGCCGCCGGAAGCTTGGCGGTCTGGATGCCGGTTTTCACCATTTCCGCATCGACGAATATCGGCCGGCGGCTGTCGAGCGCGTCGATCCACCGGATCGCCCTGCCAGGCCAGATCGTCGCAGATATCCGGCATCGCGCAGGCATGAACGACGCGAATCACGATGGCATGGAGGTTCTCAGGAAATCTTGTTAAATCGACTTCTTCGCGGATCGCTGAAAACGACGCCCGATAGATTTCCTCTGGATCACGAATATAACGCACTAAGCCGTTCCACCAAGCCGTTCAATTATCGCGGCTACTCTGCCGCCTCGGAGTTTCGCTTTCCGGGCCCGTGGGGATGGTCGGCATGGGGATGGGGCGGATGATGGTGCCCGTGATCGTGGTCGTGATCGTGTGAATGTTCGTGCGCATGATCATGGTCGTGATCATGTTCCGCCGCGCCGCCGGCCTGCACATGATAGTGATGCCCTTGCTGCGGCATGGCCTGGTGCGCCTCGAACCCGACGACCTGTTCCCGGTATTTGCACATCTGGCAGTTCATATTGACGTCGCCGTCGTCGATCCCTCGCAGCCGGTCGGCGAAGGTCGAAACCACCATCGGGTGGCTGCCGAGATAAGAGGCTTTGACGAATTCGATATCCGGGAATTGCGCGGCGACCTGATCGGTAATGTCGTAGATGCGATTGACCAGAATACCGGTGAATAGGAAATAAGGGAAAACGACGATGCGTTTGTATCCGAGCTTCGTCGCATGCTCCAAACCGGGGGCGACCAGCGGGAAGGTCACGCCGGAATAACAAACCTCGCCCCAGCCATAACCCAATCCTTCCCACAAGATCCGGCAAATCTTGTTGATGTTACCGTTGGCATCGGGATCGGAAGTGCCGCGCCCGACCACCATCAGCAGCGTCTCTTCCGGCGAGACGTGATCGCCGGCATCCTCGGATGCTTTCTTGATATGATCGGCGGCGGCCTGAAGAAGCTTCGGATCGATGCCCAGCTCCCGCCCAAATTCGATGGTGATCTCCGGGTGAGCCGCGGCATAGTCATTGAGCACGGACGGCACATCGTTCTTCACATGCCCGGCGGCAAACAGCATGCCCGGCACCGCCAAAATCTTCGTCACGCCCTGATCCAACAGCGAATTCAGGCCGGTGTGAATATTGGGGGTGGCGAATTCCAGGAAGCCGAATTCCACAGGAATATCCGGGAAGTGAGCAGGGAGCCCCTTGACCATCTCTTCGAATTCTCTGACCGCGTTGGTATCACGGCTTCCGTGGCCGCAGACCATTATGCCGGTTTTGGACATTTTCCAGATTCCTTTGGTTCAGGCTCGACTTTGCATTCAGAATAAAGCAATAGAAGAGCGTTGCAACGACCGAGTGGTCTCGATGTGTCCGAAATTATGTATTTGTTTTCAATAATTTACCTCTTGGATATGCCGTCCCGTGATGCTTGAGCTGATCCTCATTT
The DNA here is from genome assembly GCA_027592155.1 of Pseudomonadota bacterium. GTDB lineage: Bacteria > Pseudomonadota > Alphaproteobacteria > Rhodospirillales > UBA2165 > JAQCKY01. The sequence goes on along the minus strand of JAQCKY010000490.1, from coordinate 82 downwards.
CCACAAGCACGATTGGCATCGTCATTATTGCTTTGGCGGTCGACGCGGCGGTCGGCGATCCGGATTATTTATACCGCCGCAT
>JAQCKY010000489.1 GCA_027592155.1 Pseudomonadota bacterium | reverse complement strand
CGCCGCGGCAACGGGCGGCGGTGCGGGTGGGGCCGCTTCTTCCATCACCGGCATTTTCTTTGGGTTACCAAAGCTGAAGCGAACGCCAAACAGAACATCGTGGCTGGCATATTCCGAATCGAAACCGGTTCCGGCGCTGCTGGAGACCTCAACATCGGGCGCCGAAAAATAACGGTACCCCAGGGTCAGTTTGACGTTGTGATTGACTGCATAGGCAACGCCCGCCATTCCCTGCCATGCGAAGGCGGTATCGGCGTCATTGAGGCCTGTACCCGCCGAGGGAGTCGCGCTGGAGATATCCACCCGCGCGATACCGGCGCCGACGCCGACGAACGGTTGCCACTTACCCTCCACATTAAAATCGTAGAGCGCGTTGATCATCGCGCTCCAGGTCTTAACATCGCCGCCACCGCCGCCGCCGCCCGAAATCGTGTCGACGTCGTTCTTGCGATATCCGGCCTCAAGCTCCGTTCGAAAGCCGTTGCCGTACTGGTGTCCGACTGCGATATTTCCCACGAGGCCATTATCGAGCCCCATTTCCTGGCTGGCGCCAGCCGAATCGAGATCGGACGTCAGGGGCAGGGAAAGGCCAATGCGGCCTTCGATGTAGGGGCCGTTCTCAGCCGCCTGTACCCCGAACGGTAAGGCGATTCCCATCGCACAGACAAGCCCTGCGACGAGCTTCGCCCGGTGGCACTGATTATTTTCCATATCCCGCATCATCCCAAATCCTGTTTGAAAAATGCCCCTCAGCTGCAGGGGCCTACCAACACGCTTTGTTGTCCTCCATTGGCAAGACTATATCAAACGATTTTTGTGGCCTTTTTTTGTCACAGGGGAATGACCCGCATCGCCGCGATGCTATGCTGCTGCAACGCCATAGAAAGGGACCCAAATGACCAATGTTTTCAGCAATCCCGACTCCGTTCGCCCGCCGGGCGGAAACTACACCCATTCGGTCGAGGTCGAGGCCGGATCGCGCATGCTGTATGTCGCCGGACAGACCGGTATGGATATCGACGGCAATATTCCCGACGGGATCGAAGCGCAGGCCGAGATCGCCTTCGACAATCTTCTGAAGATTCTGGCGGCTTCCGGATTCGGAAAGGAAGACGTCGTCTTTCTAAAAAGCTTTCTGACCCGCCGTGAGGACCGCGATGGCTATCAGAAGGTGCGGAGCCGGATCTGGGGCGATATCAAGCCGGCCTCCACCTTTCTGCTGGTCTCGGGGCTGGCGAACCCGAACTTTCTGGTTGAGGTCGAAATTGTCGCGGCCAAGAAAGGCTGAGCGGATTTTTCATGAGCAATCCGTTTTCCGACTATCCCCAGACGCCGGCGGGTGACCAGATATTCCTCGACCATGTCGGCTGGTTCGTTCCCGATATGGACGCCGCAGCGGCGGCGATTGAGCGGCTGGGATTTATCCTGACCCCGTTCGTCGCACAGACAAACGCCGATCCTGCCGGCGGCCCGCCGGTGCCCGCCGGTACCGGCAATCGGTGCGCAATGCTGCGACGCGGCTATCTGGAATTTCTCGCGGCGGTTCTCGGCGCCGATACACCGCTGTCGCGTCAACTCGACAACGCGCTTGGCCGGTATCAAGGCGTGCATTTGATTGCATTTACCGTCGATGATGCGGCGGCGGCACATGCGCGGCTGAAGCGGGAGGGGTTTGCGCCGCTCGATCCGGTGCATCTTCGCCGGCCTCTCACCCTCGCCGCTGGCAATGAGGCGGAGGTGGCGTTCACGGTCATTCGCGTGCCGCCCGAGGCGATGCCGGAAGGCCGTATCCAGATGCTGCGGCAGGAAACTCCCGATCTGGTATGGCAGGAGAGCCTGATTGCGCGGGATAACGGCATCGCCGCCCTGGCGGGTGTCCTGTTATGTGTTGACGATCCAGCGGGAACAGCGGCGCGATATGAATGTTTTACGGGCCGTCCCTCCGAAGGTGGGGAAGATTATCGCGTGATCGCGCTCGATCGAGGGCGGATCGGCTTTGCCTCGCCTTTGCGCGCAGCAGTGTTGTTACCGGGGGTCGACGTGCCGACGACGCCGTTTATTGCGGCCGTCGCGTTTCAGGCGGATGACCCGGATGTCCTGCGAAAGCTCTGCGAAGCCGAAGGAATCCCGCTCTTGCCCGCCGAGGACGGGACGGTGCGGGTTCACCCGTCTGCGACGGGCGGCGCGGCGCTGGTGATTTGCGGGGATGACCCCTGGCCACCGGCGGCTTAGGGCGCGATACCGCATGGCTGATATAAATGGCCGATATACGATGACCGGGGATGAGGATGCATTCTGGGTTTTCGGTTACGGCTCGTTGATCTGGCGTCCCGATTTTCCCTTTGCCGAGTCCCGCCCGGCGATGATAGAAGGCTGGGTCCGCCGATTCTGGCAGGGCTCGACGGATCATCGGGGTGTGCCCGGCGCGCCGGGCCGTGTGGTGACGCTACTGCCCGAGCCCGCGGCGGTTTGCTGGGGCGTGGCCTATCGTATTGCGGATTCGGACAGGGCCTCTGTCCTCGCCCATCTCGATTATCGCGAAAAAGGCGGCTACGCGCTGGAAGGGGTCACCCTTCTATTGTCCGGGCCGCACGAGGAACGGGCAGGGTTTGTCTATATCGCGACGCCGGACAATCCGAACTATCTCGGACCGGCGGACGAGGCTGAGATCGCACGGATCGCCGCGACCTCCCGCGGACCTAGCGGGCCGAATGACGAATATGTGCTTCGGCTGGCCCACGCCTTGCGGGAAATGGACGCCGAGGACCCGCATGTGTTTGCCGTCGAGGGTCATTTGCGGCGCCTCCTACCGGCAGGCTAGTTGTTCCAGAAAAAAACTATCGAAAAATTATATATGAACGGTATAAAATACCCCTAATTCTGTTGAAAAAGGTATAATTATCGTTACAATCACCGTTGTCCAAAAAATATCCTGCCTCACTGGGCGGTCGTAAAGAATTTTTTGTGGTTTTCGGAGGATTATGGCGGAATGCATGACCTGATCGACATTCAAGGCATTGGTGGGGAAACCAGTGGCGGGGCACCGGAAGCCGCTTCCGTGCAGACCCTTGAGGCGTTCTGTCGGGCCGTCGGGGAGATCACGGCGG
>JAQCKY010000488.1 GCA_027592155.1 Pseudomonadota bacterium | reverse complement strand
CGGTTCATCCGGGGGTTCCAAATATGCTGATATTTCCGCCGTGTTTCATAATAGGGGTATCGTAATACGGGCGCTGATATGGCGCAATCGGTGGCGGATTACGAGGGCTGGAACTGCATTTCAACCAGTGTTGCCGCGGCTGTCAGGGCGACGGGTATCGCTGAGAGTAAGATTAGCGCCAGGATTTTAATGACAGGTTGAGCGAATCGAGGCCCAAAATCCGCATGCTTGCTGACGGTGTCGGCATAGCCGATGAGCACGAGGATTAGCAGTGCAATTCCAGATATGTCGACCGTCTGCAGAAGGCGGATGGATATCACCAAGAGGGCGGCGCTGCCGGCAAGAAGGAGGCTGCTCGAAAAAGGATTCCGTCCACCGGGGAGATTTAGCACGAAAAAGCCGAGCAGCGCAGAGGCCAGGCCAAATGCCAACTCACTGTCTGCCGGGAGGACCGCTATCCAGGCGGCTATTCCGACCCCTGTGGCGGTTATTGTCATCATGATCGCCGGAATGTGGGCGTCTTTGGAGACGGTTCGAAATCGTCCGGCGAGAAGGAGCCAAACCATATAGATGATCGCTGCGGTCAGGCCTTCCGTACCCCTGGTTAGGAATTCCAGATCGGCACCGTTGAGCCACCAAATAATACCCGCGCCGAGTATCGCCAGAATCACAAATTCGAAAGTCGAGTTCCAATAGCCAAGGCGCTCGAGCAGGTCCAAACCCAGTCCCAAGACCCAGGCGATGAGTAGGATATAAGCAACGGCGCTGCTGTCGGCGCGCGGCGGGAACTCTGGAATACCCAGAACCATGCCGCAAACCCATAAAAACACCGCGCCAACAACCGCGCCGGTATAGTGGCGTCCGAGATCGGCGCCGCCGAGCACCCGGACCACCAGCGCGAGAATGACCGTTCCACCAAACGGCAGAATGGCGGCGCGATATAGGGGGTCCTGGAAAATATCGAGCATGATCGGCATCACATTACCGAAATGCCGTTGCCTTAGACAAACAGGATGACAATCGGACAGATTCCCGTCCCTGTCGTGGAGGCCAGGGCTATTTCTTCGGTGGGACCAATTTTTGTTCTACCGGCGGTAAGTCACGGACATATTCGACGATCGCCCTGCGGTCGCTTTCCGTCATACGACCTGTCCCTTCCTCGATGACCTCGGCCATGCTGCCGCTGACCTCGTCGCCCCATGGCAATTCGCCGGTGGAAAGCAATTTGGCGAGATCGTCGGCGCTCCATTTACCGATTCCGGTGGATTTATCAGGCGTTATGTTGGGGGCCAGGTCTCCGTCAGGCCCATCCAAGGTTCCGGCATATTTCAATGCCGAGCGGGCACCGCCAAAGATGTTTCGGGGGGTGTGGCATTCGCCGCAATGGGCTTGGGCTTCGGCGAGATAAGCGCCGCGATTCCAACTGTCAGACTTCCCCTCGATTTTCTCAATGGTCCCCGAATCGAAGAATAAAATTTTCCACCCCAGCATCAGAAATCGCCAACCGAACGGAAACTTGATCTCGTGCGGTTTATTAGGCCGCTCAATCGCCGGTTGGGCGAATAGATAGGCTTTTAGGTCCAACATGTCCTCGTCGGTCATTTTGGTGAACGAGGTGTAGGGAAAGACCGGGAAATAATGCTGCCCTTTTGGCGATTTTCCGTCCCTGAGAGCCCTGATGAAATCCGCGTCGCTCCAGGTCCCGATGCCATGTTCTTTGTGAGGGGTTATGTTGGGCCCGAAGAAGGTACCGAAGGGTGTCTCGATGGCGCGCCCGCCGGCCAGGCGTGGGCCCTTGTTTTTTGAATCGGTATGACATCCTAAGCAGCCCGAACTGTTAAATATATATTCGCCGCGTTTGATCGCAGCCTCGTCACTCATAGCCGTGCGGGGCGCGCTCAAGAGGATTAACGAGAAGAAAATAAGTGAAGACAGTACTTGAATCGATCTTGCGCGTGTCATGGGGGCCCCGTTGGTTGGCTCATCCGTCTTGCGATAGGTTACCATAACCCGGGATACAAAAAACGCCGCGATGGATCGCGACGTTTTTCATTATTCCAGATCGCCTTATTCAGGCGTTCAATCGCGGAACTATTTGAGCTCGGGGCCACGATAGAGCTTGTGACAACCACCGCATGTCGCCCGAACTGCTGCGGGTTCGCCGGTGCCGGCAGCAGCCGCTTCCGCCGCTGTCTGCATGGCAACCATTTTCGCCTTAAAGTCGGCAAAGTCGGAGAAAACCTCGGCTTTTGCGCGCGTGCCGGGGCCCGATCCTTTGGCCCAGAACGACGCATCGGACAACATTTTGGCATTTGCTGCGATTGTTGCTGCGGCGGCCTTGTCGCCGCCCATTGCAGCGCGCAGGCTCTTACCATTGTCTTTCATCAGGGCCAAGCGTTTGGTCTGCATGGCATCCTGGGCTACAACGGGTGCGCTATAGCCTGCTGTCAGCAAAAATGCCGCAGCGCTCGCGAAGATCATTGATTTAACAAATTTCGACATAATTATTCTCCTATCTCCCAGATCAACATTAATGTCTCGGGGTTCTCTCGGGTTGTCTACAGCAAACAAACAGCCAATTGGTCGGTTTATTCCTATCTCAAATCAAATGTTTTAGAGGGAGAATACAATAACTTGGCGCTGATTTACGTTTAAACCTCAGATTTATCGCTGTATCAGTTGCCGCCTAATCAGATCAAGGGGAGCCGCCGATGCAAAATATCCGTTCCATTGCCGTGTTTTGTGGATCAAAAGCAGGCGCCAATCCTGCCCATAGCGAGGCGGCGGCGCGGTTTGGGCGGATTTTAGCGGCGGCCGATATCCGGTTGGTTTATGGCGGGGGTCGGATTGGATTGATGGGAATAGTCGCCGATGCCGTGATGGAGGCCGGAGGTGCCGTAACCGGTGTAATTCCACGGTTTATTTCGGAATTTGAGGTAGCCCATCAAGAAATTTCCAAGCTCATCGAGGTTGAGTCGATGCATGAGCGCAAAAATAAGATGTTTGAAGTCTCTGATGCGTTTGTGATTTTACCCGGCGGTCTGGGTACCTTGGACGAGGCGATGGAGATCATCACCTGGAAACAACTGAAGCTTCATTCAAAGCCGATC
>JAQCKY010000487.1 GCA_027592155.1 Pseudomonadota bacterium | reverse complement strand
TTGGGGCGCGGTGCATCATTACGGCCATACCATGCGCAATGGCGCGCCGGAATTCTACGGCACCGTCGAAGACTGCATGAAACATTGCGAGATGATCGTATTCTGGTCGAGCGATCCGGAATCCACCTCGGGCGTCTATGGCGCTCATGAGGGCACGGTGCGCCGCCAATGGGCACGCGACCTCGGTATCAAGATTGTCCATGTCGATCCATACCTGAACGAAACCGCCGCCTGGATGGGCGGCAAATGGATCGCACCCAAACCCGCAACATCACCGGCGCTGGCCCAAGCCATTACTCATGTTTGGATGACCGAAGGTCTCTACGACAAAGACTATGTCGAAAAACGCACGACCGGCTTCGACAAGTGGCAGGACTATATCCTGGGCAAAGAAGACGGTGTCGCCAAGACCCCCGAATGGGCGGAGGCCGAGACCGGTGTGCCCGCCAAACAGACCCGCGCCTTGGCCCGGGAATGGGGCTCCAAGAAGACCTATCTCTCCGCCGGCGGCATGGGCAACACGCTGGGCGGCGCCTGCCGGTCGGCAACCGGGTCTCAGTGGGCCCGCGCCATGGTCTGTCTTATGGCGATGCAAGGATTGGGCAAACCGGGCGTCAATTTCGGCAGCCTGCAGATCGGCACCCCGGTCGATTATTCCTTCTATTTCCCGGGCTACGCCGAAGGCGGCATCAGCGGCGACCTCAACAAATCGGGCGCCGCCGTGCAGCTCTACCAGCGCATGCCGCAACTCCTCAGCATGAGCCCGACCAACCAAGCCATTCCGCGCCTGATGGCCCCGGAAGCGATCATCAACGGCGAAGCCTCGGCCGCCATGAGCGACAACAAATCCATCGAAGGACAGTTTGTGCAGCCGCGTTATCCCGCCCCCGGCCATGTACAAATACGGCACCGCCTATATGGGCACGATGCCCGAGGCCAACCGCTACGCTAAAATGTACCAGAGCGAGAACCTGGAGTTCGTCGTCAACCAGTCGATCTGGTACGAAGGCGACGCGCAATTTGCCGATCTGATCCTGCCCGCCTGTACCAATTTCGAGCGTTGGGACATCGGCGAGTGGGCCGGCGCGCAAGGTTATGGCCAGGATTGGACCGGCCAACTCAACCACCGGGTGATCTCCATCCAGCACCCGGCGATCGAGCCCTTGGGCGAGTCCAAATCCGATTTCCAGATTTTCCTCGGCATCTGCGAGCGCCTCGGCCAAAGCGCTTATTTCTGCGAGGGCATGACCGAGCTGGATTGGTGCAAGCGCATCTTCAACGCCTCGGACTTGCCCAAGGCGATCTCCTGGAAAAAATTCCTCAAGAAGGGCTATTACGTCGTGCCGGCACCGCCCGAGAAGCTGCGAACCAAGGTTGCCTTCAACTGGTTCGCCGAGGGCCGCGAAAAAGATACACCGGAGATGCATCCCCTGCCCGCCGATTACACCAACCGGTACCGCGAGGGGCTGCAGACCCAATCGGGCAAGATCGAGTTTGAAGCCTCAAGCCTGAAAGCTTACGGACAAGATCCCGAACGCCCGCCCCTGAACAAATATATCCCGCCCTGGGAAGGGCCCGCGGCGACGGAGCGGTTTGCGCAATATCCGCTGCAGCTCCTGACGCCTCATTCCCGCTACAGCTTCCACACCCATACCGACGGCAAGGACGCCGCGCTCAACGACATCAAGGACCATCGGGTCTTGATCGACGGATATTATTACTGGATTGCCCATCTCAACCCCGTGGATGCAAAAGCCCGTGGCATCGAACATGGCGATCTCATCAAACTCTATAATGACCGGGGCGCCGTCGTGCTGGTCGCACATCTCACCGCGCGCCTCCAACCCGGGGTTGTTCGATCCATGCAGGCCTCTGCGGTGTACGACCCGCTGGGCAAGCCGGGCGAGTCCGCCGACCGGGGCGGCTGCGTCAATGTTTTGACCCCATCCCGTATGGCGACACCCAAAACCCATTCCGGCGCCTATAATTCCTGTCTAATCGATATGGAAAAATGGGACGGCAGTCCTGATATCCCGGGCTTCAAAGGGGCGCTGACCAAAACCGAAGATGAGAAACCGGAAGAGCTGGTTCCGGCAGAATAACAGCAACCCACCCCCTCCCTAACCCTCCCCCGCGAGCGCGAGAGGGAATGTCATTTATCGAAATCACGCCCCCTCTCCCTTTAGGGGGAGGGATGGGGAGGGGGCCTATGTCTCAGTGAGAAAATCGCCAACCGCCTTATTGAACAATTCCGGTTGCTCGACATGTCCGCTGTGGGCGGCGCCTGGAAGAATGCAGAGCCGGCCGTTTTGGACATGCCGGGCGACATAGGCCGTTGCTTCGACGGGAAAGGTCCGATCCCGGTCACCGCCGATGACCAGCGTCGGAACCGAGATATCCCCCAACCGGTCGGTCACATCCCAATCCTGCATCATGACGCCGCCCGCCTCAACGGCATCAAGGCTAACCCCGTCGCCCGACGCCAAACATTCATCGAAAAAAGGATGGTCCGCGCCATCGGCTAACCAATGAGGCCCCATCCAGCGGCGAAAACCCTCAAGCCCTTCTTTTTCCAGGACGGCTCTTCGTTCCCTCGGCGGACGGGCGCCGGGGCCTACTTGCGCCATGATCGTCCGGCCTGACGTACTGGCATAGACCACCAATCGGTCCAAACGGGTGCCGGCATCCAGCGCCATTTGCTGGACGATGCACCCGCCCATGGAATGGCCAATCGCGCTAAACCGATCAACGCCGAGATCATCCATTAAGGTCAGTACAGCATCGGAGAAATCTTCCATATTCGGCAACGCGGGCATATGGCCGCTTCCCGCGAAGCCCGGCAGATCGGGGGCGATCACGTCATGGGTCCGCGCCAAATACTCGATCAATGGCCGCCAAAAGCCCGACCCGAGCAAAAACCCATGAACCAGAACCACCGTCGGTCCCGATCCTGAGCGCCTGTAGTTCATTGATGTCGTAGGCATTTTCTTTTCCTCCCGGTCTGATAATCCTAGCCGAGCTTCTAGCCAGTGAAAACGCACTTCGAACTGCTGGTCATTCCCAACTCAGCCCGCCAAAATCAGATCAACTGGAGAGAAAAAAATGGCGAACGGAA
>JAQCKY010000486.1 GCA_027592155.1 Pseudomonadota bacterium | reverse complement strand
CAGCAAGCAACGGGTTCCGCCGCCGCTGTCACCGCCCTTTTTGGTGAATGGTAAGACAGTGGTCAGCCACACGGCCAATATCCTGATGTATCTAGGCGCGCGGCACGGTCTCGCCCCGGCGTCGGAGGCAGGCAAGCTTTGGGCGAACTCCCTGGAGCTCACGGTAACGGATTTCGTCTTGGAGATTCACAATACACACCATCCCTTGGGCGGCGCGCTCTATTATGAGGATCAGAAGAAGGAAGCCCTGCGTTACGCCAAGAACTTCTGGCAAATTCGCGCGGCCAAATATTTCGGCTATTTCGAGCGGGTGCTGACCGAGAATAAATCCAAAGGCAATTTCCTGATCGGCGCCAAGCTGAGCTATCCCGACCTGTCGCTGTTCCAGGTTATTGAGGGGTTACGCTACGCCTATCCCGACAACATGAAGCGGTTGGAGAAAAAATATCCGCGCTGCATCGCGCTCCGCGACCATGTGGCGGGTCTGCCGAAGATCGCGGCGTACCTTGCGTCCGACCGCCGCCTTCCGTTCAACCAAGGCGGCATCTTCCGGTATTACAAGGAACTCGATAAGAAGTGGTAGGGGGTTCAGCATCCGCTGGGCGGGTTTGAAACCCACCCCTACAGACCCCGATCGATTGTCTCGGTAGGGGCGGGTTTTAAACCCGCCCACTGTCTCATCCAACCCACAGCTCCTTCGCCACAACGCTTGTCGCGTTCTGGATAACCTCCGCGGCATCGAGGCACATGTCTTCGCGGAAGCGGCGCCCGATAATCTGTATTCCCATCGGCGAGCGGCCATGGGGCCCGTCGACGGCGGGGAGGTTTAGGTAGTTCACGGCTGTCTGCATGCCGTTGGCTTTGATGGCGTCGATGCGGGCCAAATGGGCTTCGACAACATCCCGCGCGGAGACCTTCCCATCGCGAATTGTCGTCGCCGTATCCGCCGCGTTCATCTGACAGAGCTTGGTCATATCAGTTTCCTGTATTTATTTGGGCGCCGCGTCTAGAGACTCCAATGCCGCTTTTACCCTTTGCGGCGTCAGCGGCAAGGATGTGATCCGGGCGCCGGTCGCGTTGAAGATGGCGTTGGCGATGGCCGGGGCGACGGGAAGCAAACCGCCTTCGCCCATGCCTTTGGACCCGAAGGGGCCCGGGCCGTGGCCTTGCTCTTGGGTGATCGACGTAAAAGTTGCGGGGAGGTCCTGGGCCATAGGGACCCGGTAGGCCAAGGTCTCGCCGTTTACTAAGCGTGTGCCGTCATAGACCATTTCCTCAAACAACGCCTGGCCGATGCCCATCACGGCGGACCCTTCGTCTTGGCCACGGCAGACCAACGGGTTGATCGCCTGTCCGGCGTCGCCGGAGACAATCAGTTTGTGGAGGATGACACGGCCCGTTGCCGGGTCGACCTCGACATCGACGGCGCCCCAGCCGAGTTCCCAGAAGACGCATTGCGCCTCAAGAGGGGCGTCGTGATCCGTCGGTGCTTTGTGGAAGCCGTCGGCGGTGAACTCGAAACCGGCGCCGCCGTAATAGCCCATCATCATCGGCCCCAGCGGATGCGCTTCGTTGCCTTTGAGGATGGTCCAGTCTTCGAGCTTGAGGTCGGCTTTGTCGCAGTCCATCCGTTCAGCGGCGAAGATGAGGACTTGGTTGTGGAGGGCACGGGCGGCTTTCTCGACGGCTTGTCCCATCACGGCGACGGCGGAACTCGCATTGGTGCCCTGGTCGAACGGCGTGTGGCTGCTGTCGAAGGGGACGTAGCTGACGCGCTCGGCGGCAACACCCATGATCTCGGCAACCACATTGCTCAAGGCCGTATGGGCGCCCTGGCCCATCTCGATGGTGCCGCAATGGAGGAAGATGTCGCCGAAGGTGGAAACCTTGACCCGCGCCTGGGCCGGTTTGTTGACACCGCCGCCGTCCTTGAAACCCATGGCCAGCCCAAATGCCCGTCTGCCGCCGGGGATCGTCGGGGCAGGGGGATCGCTGAAGTAGCCGACCTCGCGGGCGACCAACTCCATGCCTTCGCGCAAGTCGGAATCCATGCCGCTCTCACCGGGAACAAAAGGTTCTCCCAGATCGACAAAGTTCTTGAGGCGCATGTCGTAGGGATCGATGCCGAGCCGGTGGGCGATCATATCGAGTTGGCTTTCGCCGGCCCACGTCGCCTGGGTACCGCCGAAGCCCCGGAACGGTCCCGCCGGTGCGGTGTTGGTCATGACGCAATGGCAATCGGTCTTGATGTGCTGGAACCGGTAAGGGCCGGGGATGCGGTATCCGGCTTTCTCGGCGACCAGCGGGCTGGCATCGGAGTAGGCGCCGGAGTCGAGATAGATCACGCTTTCCCGCGCTACGAGCGTGCCATCCTTCATGACGCCGGTTTTGAGTTTGAGGATCGCGGCATGTTGGGTGTTGGTGAGGAAGCCTTCCTCGGCGGTCAGGCAGAACCGGACCGGGCGTCCCGATAATTTAGACAACAGGACGGCGATCGGTTCTGTCTTGCAGTTATTCTTGGCCCCGTATCCGCCGCCGATATAGGGCACACGGATGTTAATTTTGTTTTCGGGCAGTTTGAACATCCGCCCCAATTCTTTGCGGACCCCGAACGGGTTTTGGCAACTCCCCCAGATCTCGATGCCGCCGCCGTCTTTCCAATCCGCCACTGAAACAAAAGGTTCCAGATGCAAATGATGCATGCGGGAGAAACGAAACTCGTCCTCGAAGATGTGATCGCAACTCTCGAACAGATCCGGTGAACCGGTCTCGTAGGAAAATGTATAACAGACATTGGGCATGGCCCGCAGCGCGCCCGAGGCGCCTTGCCCGTATCCCGGAACAATCCCCATCGGCGGTTCTTCAAACAGTTCCGCCGCACCCTCCGACAGCGCATCCTCCATGGTTGCAACCGGTGGGAGGTCTTGATAGACGACCTTGATCGTGGCGAGCGCCCGGTTTGCGCTTGCCTCGTCCTCGGCCGCGACCGCCGCGACGATGTCACCTTCGTACCGCACCTTATCCATGGCGACGATGGGCTGATCCTTGATGAAGTATCCGTATGTGGGGGCGATGTCGTCGGTGAGCTCATCCCGGGTCAGGACGGCATGGACGCC
>JAQCKY010000485.1 GCA_027592155.1 Pseudomonadota bacterium | reverse complement strand
GAACAGCTTTACGCCAATCGCTTTCCAGGAGTCGGTGATCAGCTGCAATATATCGGTCTGTTCCAGTTCTTCCCCCGCGGTTTCGAACGAGATTTCCAAGGGTTGCCCATTGGGAAGCTGACGAATTCCATAGCTGTCCCGTTTGGTCAGGCCAACGGCATCCAGAAGTGCGTTCGCTTTTTTCAGATCGAACTGAGACCACCGCTTCCCATATTCCTCTTTATAGAGCGGGCTCTCCTCGAGCACTGTGTTCCCAACCGGGGCAGCCTGCTGAAAATAAATTAGTTTGCTGATCTGCTTACGATCGATCGCCATCGATAGCGCTCGTCTGAACCGGACATCGCGAAACAGCTCTCGCCACACCGGGTCTTTGTGATTGAGGTTTGGAAAGAGCGCCATCTGCGAGCCTTTGGCGGTTGGCCAAAGCCTCATATTATAATTGTTTCTCTTCTCAGCTTGCTTGAGGAATGGAAAATTCTTGAGCGACACCCCTCTCGCCTGCAAGTCCGTATCGCCGGATCCCGCTTTCGCCGGAATAAGTTTGGCGCTCGCCACCGTCATCGTGACTTGGTCGATATAGGGTAATTGGCGTCCCTTGGAATCGATCCTGTAATAATAGGGATTCCGCTCGAAGATGAAACGCTTCGCCGGCGGTTTAGTCGTCTGTATCCATGGCTGCAAGCTGGGCATCTCTGGATTATCATTGCGGTACTGCCGATCGTTCCTGTAATGCAAGACGACCCAACTACGACGCTTTGATTTTTTCACCATGTCGTCGAGGACTTCAGCTTTTTGATATTTCGCATGAAATTTCTTCAAAAAATGTGCCGGGCGATAGATGTAAAGCGGTGCCGCGCCGGCGAGCCTCGGCAGGAGATCGGGATTCGGTTTGCTCCAACTGTAACGCACCGTGGTTTCATTCAGCACCTCGAATTTAGGTGCCTCGCCCTTAACCAGCATGCTCTGCGGGGGGCCAAGTTTTGAGATATCTTTGTTGGTGGCCATATCCTCCCACCAGTATCGGAAGTCTTCAGCCGTGAACGGATGGCCATCAGACCACCGATGCCCTTTTCGTAAATGGAGGGTAAAAATGCGGCCTTCCATTACGTCCAGCTTCTCCAGAATATCAGGAACAATTTCAAATTTTTCGTTGTAGGCGACGAGGCGGGAATAGCCATAGACGACCATCTGGCGAACATCCTTCGCCCGCCCCATCAGAAGCCTCAAATCACCACCATGCCGTCCGAGGGATTTTGACTTTCCACTCAACTCGACGATGGAAGGGTTTTCAGGAATACGTTTGTGTATGGGGGGGAGTTCGTTCGACGTTACGGAGGGTTGAAACATCGGCGTTTCAATCAGGCTGGCAGGCATATCCGCCGCGATCGCCGGTCCTGAATAAACATGGGCCGAAATAACAAATGCAAACGCCGAGATACTGGTCTTCATTAATTTAATGATGCCTTCCTTAATTGCGAAGCTTCGCCTGTCATTCTTACGAAATGGCCATTGCCGATATCCACCAGCGACGGCTTTGTATTCCCTTGGATCGTAAACGGTGCCGGCCAGTTTTCCGGCTGGGATGCCTTCCCTTCCATCAACGCCGTCAAATCAAGCTTGCGGTTTAGATCCGGAAAGGGGACCGCAGCCAAAAGCGCCTTTGTGTAGGGATGATGAGGATTTTGAAATAATACTTCTTTCGGCGCGACCTCCACCAACCGGCCGGCACACATAACCGCGATCCGGTCGGCGATATAATCGACCACCGCGAGGTTGTGAGAAACGAACAGATAGGTGAGGCCCAGTTCGTCCTGCAAATCTTTCATGAGGTTCAAAATTTGCGCCTGAACGGAGACGTCTAACGCGGATACCGGCTCGTCACAAAGTAGCAAATCCGGCTTTAGAGCGAGCGCACGCGCAATGCTGATCCGTTGGCGCTGGCCGCCTGAGAAACTATGGGGATATCGGTTGAGGAAACGTGGGTCGAGACCGACCAAGCTCATAAGTTCTTTGGCCATCTCCGCCCGGTAGTCGGCATCGCCGATTTTATGGATTACGATCGGCTCCGTAATGATATCCAGCACGGTCATGCGGGGGTTAAGCGAGCCAAATGGATCTTGGAATATATACTGCATCTTCCGGCGGTGAGGGATCAGCTGCTTATTCGACAGCGCCAATAAATCGATAATGTTGCCGTGGTCATTATAGAGCATTTCGCCCGAATCCGGTTGAAGCGCCCGCATGATCATTTTGCTGAGCGTGGTTTTGCCGCAGCCGCTTTCTCCGACCAAGCCCAACGTCTCCCCGCAAGCGACCTCAAAACTGACGTCATCCACCGCGGTAACCGTTGAATCGCTGCCAAACATCCCGTCGCGCCGGATCGAGAACTCTTTGTGTAGATTGCGAACGGTGAGAAGCGGGGTTCCCTTCTCGAGCGCCTCAACGGCATCTTCCTTTTTAGCCAACAGATGGCCGGTCGTCGGCTTAATTTCCCTGATCGGTACAAGCCGTTCCCCCGGCTTCATGTCGAAATGGGGAACCGCACGCATCAGAGACTGCAAATAGGGATGCTCGGGCGCACCATAGATGTCCTCGGCGGCTCCGGCTTCCATCACCTTGCCGTTGTACATCACGACCACTTCATCGGCGACATTCGCCACAACACCCAAGTCGTGCGTAATCAGCAACACTGCCATCTGAAATTCCGCCTGCAGATCGGCGATCAGCTTTAGAATTTGCGCCTGGATTGTCACATCAAGAGCCGTCGTCGGCTCGTCGGCAATCAACAGTCCCGGATTGCAAACCAGGGCCATTGCGATCATGGCGCGCTGACGAAGGCCGCCGGAGAGTTCGAAAGGATATGTCTTCAACGCACCGGATGGATTTGGGAAGCCAACGACCCGGAGCATCTCCGCCGTTGATTCCAAAGCCATTTTCTTGTTGAGATCGCAGTGGAGTAAAACCGCCTCGGAGATTTGATCGCCGATCGTGTGCAGCGGGGACAAGGATGTCATCGGTTCTTGGAATATCATGGATATCCGGCCACCGCGAATTGCCTGCATCGCGCGGCTGCCTCGATCGAGGCTGGCAATATCCGTTACACCTGACCGACGCTCGTCA